>NZ_JBEPCJ010000007.1:0-180545 GCF_040299565.1 Spirillospora sp. NPDC000708 | reverse complement strand
GCGTCGCCGAACGCGGCGCCCTGCCGTCTTCAGGAGGCGTCGATCACGCCGCGGATGACGGAGGCGTAGGCGGCCTCGCCGGACGCGTTCGGGTGCAGCGGCGCGGCCGCGTGCACCGGGACGTAGCCTTCGAGCCACCGCTTGGACGCCGACTGGCACGAGTCGTGCCCGGCGCTCGGCGTCACGAGGTCGATGTAGGTGTCGCCGTGCGCCTCGGTCTGCCGCTTGATGACCGCGTTCATGGCGTTGACGGAACCCTGCAGGAAGTTCGCGTCGGTGGGCAGCACGGGCTGCACCGGCCAGCAGCCGTTCGGCTTGATGTAGAGGCCGTAGCCGGTGACGACGATCCGGGCGTTCGGGGACCGCTGCCGGATGCCGTCGAGCACCGCCGACAGCTTCGGCTCGAACTCCGCCGTGCGCTGCGCGACCTGCGCCTCGTACGTCCCCTTGCAGGGCGTCGCCGTCGGGTCGAGGGTGGCGCAGTTCTGCGCGACGCCGACGAGGCCGACGTCGTTGCCGCCGATCGTCAGCGTGACCAGCGACGTGTCCGCGGTCAGCGCGTCGAACTGCGGCGGGACGGTCCCGGTGTCGACGCCCCCGACGCTGGTGTCCTGCGACTGCGTCATGTGCTTGGTGGACGCGCCGCTGCACGTCACGTCCGCCAGGTTCAGGCCCATCGCGGAGGCCAGGTCGTGCGCGTAGTTGTGCGTGGACCGGCCGCAGCCGACGTTGCCGGTGATGTCCGGGATGAGGGGCCCGGACGCCATCGAGTCGCCCAGCGCGACGTACCGCCCCGCCGCCGCGTGGGCGGGCCCGGCGACCGCCAGGGCCGCGGCCGCCACCACGATCGAGCCGACGACGCCGCCGAACAGACGCTTCATACAGCCTCCTTCGCGTATTCCCCGAGCCGGGGAGAGAAAAAGAAACTCCTGACAAAGCAGACAGGAAGCTATAATTCAGCGCGGAGAAAATGGCCGGTCCCGCCGAATCAACGGTTGCCCACTATCCGATTTGATATCTTGCGAGCATGGCCGTGCCGGTAAAGCGGGCTTTCAAGTACCGCTTCTATCCGACCGACGCGCAGGCAGCCGAGCTGTCGCGAACGTTCGGATGCGTGCGCAAGGTCTACAACCTCGCCCTTACCGCCCGCACCCAGGCGTGGGTGCTGCGACAGGAACGGACCAACTACAACGCCACCTCGGCGATGCTCACGGCGTGGAAGAAGACCGAGGAGTTCGCCTACCTCAACGAGGTGTCCTCGGTACCGCTCCAGCAGGCGCTGCGCCATCTGCAGGCGGCGTTCACCGGCTTTTTCGCCAAACGGGCGAAGTATCCGAGGTTCAAGAGCAGGAAGAAGTCTCGCAAGGCCGCCGAATACACCACCTCGGCGTTCCGCTTCCGGGACGGTCAGTTGACTCTGGCGAAGATGGCCGAACCGCTGGCGATCGTATGGTCGCGTCCCCTGCCCGAGGGAGCGCAGCCGTCCACGGTCACCGTCTCCCAAGACAGCGCCGGACGCTGGTTCGTCTCGCTCCAGTGCGAGGACCCCACCGTCCGGCCCCTGCCACCAACGGACGCGGCGGTCGGCGTGGACGCGGGCCTGGACCACCTGCTGACCCTGTCCACCGGCGAGAAGATCGCCAACCCCCGGCACGTGCGGCGCGACCGGGAACGGCTGGCAAAGGCCCAGCGGAGCCTTTGCCGCAAGGCCAAAGGCTCGGCGAACCACGACAGGGCCCGCCGCCGCGTCGCCCGCGTCCACGCCCGCATCACCGACCGCCGCCGCGACACCCTGCACAAGATCACAACTCGGCTCGTTCGTGACAACCAAACGATCGTGATCGAGGACCTGTCGGTGCGGAACCTGCTCAAGAACCACAGGATGGCCCGCGCCATCTCCGACGCGGCCTGGAGCGAGTTCCGGAGCATGCTGGAATACAAGGCCGACTGGTACGGCCGCGAGGTGGTCGCGGTGGACCGCTGGTTCCCCTCTTCCAAACTCTGCTCGACCTGCGGCATCCTCCGGGCGAAGATGCCGCTCAACGTCCGCGAGTGGACGTGCGACGGCTGCGCCACGGCCCATGACCGGGACGTGAACGCGGCACGCAACCTTCTGGCCGCCGGGCTGGCGGTGTCGGTCTGTGGAGCCGGTGTAAGACCTCAACGGGAGTCCTCCCGAACGGGGCGGTCGGCAGCGAAGCAGAAACCCTCACAGCGCGAGCCGTGAGAATCCTCTTCTCGGAAGAGGAGGAGAGGCCAACACTTCGCTCCCTGGCCACATGGACGATGTCGCCGTGATCGTCCAGACTTTTGACACACCGTTCAATTGGTGCGGGCGCAGAGTTTCCCGGGAGCCGTTGTGCCGGAGGACAACAAGGGGTCGCTGAGCACGGCCGGGCCGCCTTCGGGCCTGGACGGGCCGCCTTCGGGCACGGCCGAGGGGGCGCTGTGCATGGGCGGGCGGCCGCTGGCCGCCCATCTGCGGGCGCGCGCGCCGGAGCTGACCCGCCGCGTCCTGGCCCGGCTGCTGGACGAGCTGCCCGTCTACGCCGAACTGCCGCAGGAGGAGATCGCCGGGGACATCGCCGGGATCGTCCAGCACAGCCTCCGCCAGTTCGCCGACGTGCTGGAGCGCCGCCGCCCCGCCGCCGCCGGCGAGTTCGGGCGGCAGCGCGACTCGGCCGCGCTGCGCGCCGAGGAGGGCGTCCCGCTGGAGGCGATCCTCACCGCCTACCGGATCGGCTCGGCGATGGCCTGGGACGAGCTGGCCGCCGGCGCCCGGCCGTCCGACCTTCCCGACCTGCAGGAGGCGCTCGGCTACTTCGTCGACTTCCAGGCGCGGCTGACCACCGCCGTCAGCGGCTCCTACCTGGAGGTCCGGCAGGTCCTCGACAGCCAGGAGCAGGGCGGGCGGCACGCCCTGATGACCGCGCTGCTCGCCGGGGAGCCGCTCGAC
The DNA here is from genome assembly GCF_040299565.1 of Spirillospora sp. NPDC000708. Lineage (NCBI taxonomy): Bacteria > Bacillati > Actinomycetota > Actinomycetes > Streptosporangiales > Thermomonosporaceae > Spirillospora > Spirillospora sp. NPDC000708. The sequence goes on along the minus strand of NZ_JBEPCJ010000007.1, from coordinate 177,589 downwards.
CTGATCGTCCGCCGGACCGGCCTGCGCCCCGCCGCCCGGTACGCGGTCCTCACGCTCGCGTTCACCCGGACGCCCGACGAGCGCGGCACCGGCCAGCGCGCCCGGGTCGCCGCCCGCCGCAAGATCCGCCGCGTCCGGACGGTGCTGGACCGGTTCGCCGGCGAGCCCGCCCTCACCGCGCTCGACGCGTCCGGCGGCACGGCGCTGCTGCCGTTCGCCGCGCCGCCGTCCTGGGACCTGGTGCACGACCTCGTCGCGCGGGCCGGGAAGGCCGCCGACACCCGCGTCACCGCGGCGGCGGAGATCACCGGGCCGTCCGGGATCCCCGCCGCCGTCACCCAGACCGCCGAGATCATCGACCTCGTCCGCGGGACGGGCCGCCCGCCCGGCCTGTACCGGCTCGCCGACGTCCTGCTCGACTACCAGCTCAGCCGGCCGAGCGGCGCGCTCGCCCTGCTCGCCGGGCTGCTGGAGCCGCTCGACCGCAAGCCCGAGCTGCTGCACACGCTGCGCCGCTACCTGGCGGACGACCTGGACCGCCGCGCCACCGCGGCGGCCCTGCACGTCCACCCGAACACGGTCGCCTACCGCGTCCGCCGGATCTGCGAGCTGACCGGGCTCGACCCGGCCCGCCCGACCGACCTGCAGCTGCTCAACGCGGCGCTGGTGGCGCGCCGGTCACTCGGCTAGGGCCAGCGCGGGTCGAGGACGTCGAACTCGTGCGGCAGGCCCAGCGCGTAGCGGACCTTGTCGTTCGCCTTGAACAGCGTCCACAGCGGCGACTCGTACAGCTCGTGCACCGAGCAGCGCGAGGCGTTCGACCCGGCCGCGTCCAGCAGCGCGTTGACCGCCTGCCGCCCGCCCTGGTTGGCGCCCTCCATCGTCGTCACGTTGATCGGCGTCTTCACCCAGTCCCCGGCGAGGAACAGGTTCGGGATCTTCGTCTTGGAGTCGGGCCGGAGCTTCCACGAGCCGGGCTGCTGGATGAACAGCGGCGTGTCGTTGGTGACGCCGCCGCCGCTGCGGACGATCGCCGGGTCCAGGAACCACGAGTGCAGCATGTCGTCGGTGAGGACGGTCCCGGTGTCGTTGAGGTGCGCCTTGATCTCCGCCCACGTCTCCGCGGCGATCTCCGCGGGCGTGCACTCGCTCGCCTTCTTCTTGTTGAACGTGCCGGGCGTGAACCAGTCGGAGATGATGGACGACAGGCAGTCCTGCACGGTGCCGTCCCCGTAGGTGGAGAAGTCCCGCTTCCAGAACTGCTCCTGGCTGATGGACGTGACCGCCCACGCGGAGTCGCCGTAGTTGACGTGGCCGGGCGCCAGCGGCAGTTTCTTCTTCAGGAAGAACTGCAGGCCGGTCATCCAGTCCGTGCGCAGGCCCTTGATCCCGGCGAGGGTGGGGTCGGCCTTGAGGACGTCGTCGCTCAGCAGTTTCACGGCCCGCTCGCACGGCATCGAGACGATGTACCAGTCGGCCGCGACCGTGCTGGAATTCCCGTTCGCGGTCACTCCGGCGCCGGTGACGGCGCCGCCGGAGATCTGCAGCGAGTCGACGTTGTAGCCGACGTGGAAGGTGACGCCGAGGCTCTTCAGGTACGCGATCCACGGGTCGAGCCACATCTCGGACGTCGACCCGTCCAGCACCCGGTCGACGGTCCCGCCGGGCTCGTTGCCGAGGTCGAGGATGCTCCACACCGTCGCCTCGCCGACCTTGGCGATCGAGTGGGTGCTGGCGTCCCTGGACTTGGTCGCGGCCAGGTTGCGGATCGTCCCGTCGGCGATGAACTTGTTGTACTCGTCGGAGAACCGGTCGGCGCGGATGTAGTCCGACCAGGTGATGTTCTCCCACTGCCCGAGCTTGCGCGCGTCGCAGCTCGTGACGTAGACGAGCAGTTTCTGCGCGGCGAACGCCGCCTCGGTGAGCGACAGCTTCGCGACCGTCTGCAGCCCGGACTGGATCGTCGCCAGGAAGCTGGCCTTGTCGTAGATGCTGGAGTCCGGCGGCAGCGGGAACGGGAACGGGATGGTCAGGTCGGGCCGCCCCTGCCGCGACATCATGTACGCGTCGGCGCGGACGAGGTTGTCCCAGCATCCGTTCCTGTTGCCCGGGAACGGCGTCCGGCGCATGTTGTCGGTCAGGTTGAAGTAGAAGCCGGGGAAGAACCGGAACCCGTGCTCGCCCGGCAGGTCGAGGCGCCCGCCCGTCCCGGTGCCGGGCGGGAAGATGCTGCGCGCCTTCCCGCCGAGGGCCGTGCGCTCGTAGACGTCGACCTGGAAGCCCCGTTCGGCCAGTTCGTGGGCCGCGCTCAGCCCGGCGACGCCGCCGCCGAGCACCGCGACCCGCTTCCCGCCCGCGGCCCGCGCGGGTGCGGGTCCCATCGCCAGCGCTCCGGCCGTGGCCGCGCCCACCAGTCCGGCGTCGCGCAGGAACCTTCTGCGCGTGCTCTCACCCATGGTGACCTCCTCTGGCGCTCCGGTTCGTCCGGAGCCCGCAGGGCGCCCCGCGCCCCCGACCGGGCGCTGCATAAGTGTTGAGTTACTTGTAACACGCTATTAACGCGCCGCCAATAGAGACTGAAAGTCCGCCAACACCCCTGCCGGGCCGAGCGGAACGGGGCGGCGGGACGGGGCGCTAGGTTGCAGAGGTGTTCCGGATCTTCAGGCGCCGGCGCGGAGCCGAGCTCACCGCCGTCGAGGCGGACATCACCGCGTTCGGGGAGGCGCTGGCGGCGCACCCGCTGGAGCCTGCCGCGCACGCCGCCGACGCGGATCTGCTGGCCGACTACGGCCGCGCCCTCGACGCGTATGAGCGGGCGAAGCGCGCGTTCGCCGGGGACAGGGACCTCCTCGACGCCGAGGACGTGATCCGGGCCCTGGACGCGGGACGCCACGCGCTGGCCTGCGTGGACGCACGGCTGGCGGGCCGGCCCGCGCCGGAGCACCGTCCGCCGTGCTTCTTCGACGCCCGTCATGGGCCGTCGGTGCGGCGGGCGGTGTGGGCTCCGCCGGACGGGACCGCGCGTCCGGTGCCCGTGTGCGCGGCGGACGCGGTGCGGCTCGAAGAGGGCCTCCCGCCGATCGAGACGGGCCGCGCCGCCGGGTCCGGACGCCGGAAGCGAGAGCGGGAAAGGCCCGAAGAGCCCGCCGGTGCGGCTCCGTTCGACGCGCCTCCCGCGGGAACGGCGCCGGGGAGCATCGCCCGCAGGAAGGGCAACGCCCGCGTCGAACTCTCGGTCGTTCCGCGGGAGGCGTCCGTTCTGGTGGTCCGCTTCTCCGATCCCGCGGTGGCGTCCGTCGACATCATGCAGCCGGGCGACCCCAGGTCGCTGTGGTCGTCCGTGGGCGAGCCGATCCGGCGGGTGGTCTTCCCGCTGGCGGCCGGCCGGAAGCGGGTGCTGCCGCTGCAGGTCACGTCCGACGTGCCGTGGGAGGCGTGGCTGGTCGCGCCGGACGACGTGCCACCGTTGCGGAACGGGATCTCGGGGCAGGGCATGTACGCGTTCCGCCATGACGGCGGGCGGCTCCCGATACGGGTCCGGCAGAAGGGGCGGGGGGCGTTCGCGCTGCTGCGGTTCTCGTGGGCGTGCACGCTCGCGGGGTCGGTGGTCGCCGGTTCGGGCTCGTTCACCAAGGCGGCGGAGATTCCGGGACCCGGGCTCCTCCTCGTGCGCACCAGCGGCGAGTGGGTCGTGGACGGCGTGGAGTGATGAGGGCCGGCCGCACGGGCTGGGCCCGTGCGGCCGGGTGGGTCAGGCGGTCGCGGTCACCTTGGCCGCCACGGCGGGCGGGACCTCGGCGTACGAGTCGAACTGCATCGAGTGGACCGCGCGGCCCGAGGTGGCGCCGCGCAGGTGGCCGACGTAGCCGAACATCTCCGCCAGCGGGACGAGGGCGCGGACGACCTCGGCGCCGCCCCGCGACCGGGTGCCCTCGACGCGGCCGCGGCGCGCGTTGAGGTCGCCGATGACCGCGCCCATGTGCTCGGCGGGCGTGGTGACCTCGACGGCCATCACGGGTTCGAGCAGCACGGGCGACGCGCGGCGGACCGCCTCCTTGAAGGCCAGCGAACCGGCGATCGTGAAGGCGAGCTCCGACGAGTCGACCGGGTGGTGGTCGCCGTCGAGCAGGGTGACGCGCACGCCCGTCATCGGGAAGCCGGCGAGCGGGCCGGTCCGCATGGCCTCCTGGCAGCCCTCGTCCACGGACGGCACGAAATGCCGCGGAACGCGCCCGCCGGTCACCCGGTTGACGAACTCGTAATGCCCCTCGATCGGCTCGATGGAGAGCTGGACCTTCGCGAACTGCCCCTTTCCGCCGTTCTGCTTCCGGTGGGTCACCTCGACCTTCGAGGCGGCCCGGCGAACCGTCTCCCGGTAGGCGACGCGCGGCCGCCCGACCGCGGCGTCGACACCGTGCTCGTCCCGCAGGCGGGCGACGAGGACCTCGAGGTGGAGCTCCCCCATCCCGCCGATGACGGTCTGGCCGGTCTCGGCGTCGGCGTGCACCTGGAAGGACGGGTCCTCCTCCGCGAGCCGCTGGACGGCGGCGGCCAGCCGCTCGTGGTCGCCCCGCGCGCGGGGCTCGATGGCGACCTCGATGACCGGTGCGGGGAAGTCCATGGACTCCAGCACGACGGGGTGCGCCGGGTCGCAGAGCGTCTCGCCGGTCGTGGTCCGCTTCAGGCCCATGACCGCGACGATGTCGCCCGCGCCCGCCGACCCGATCTCCTCGCGGCTGTTCGCGTGGACGCGGTAGATCTTGCCGATCCGCTCCCTTCCGCCGGTGACGGCGTTCAGCACCGGCGTGCCGGCCTCCATGCGGCCGGAGTAGATCCGGACGAAGGTGAGCCGGCCGAGGTGCCGGTCGGTCATGATCTTGAAGGCGAGGGCGGACAGCGGTGCGCGGTCGGACGCGGCGTGCGGGCCGCCCGCGACGTCCAGCGGCGAGGGCAGGTACCGCGCGATCGCGTCCAGCAGCGGCTGGACGCCCTTGTTCCGGTACGCGCTGCCGCACAGCACCGGGGTGGCGGCGGACGCGACGGTCAGCCGCCGGATCGCCTCGTGCAGCCGCTCGGCCGCCGGTTCGGCGCCCGCCACGTACAGCTCCATGATCGTCTCGTCGTGCTCGGCGAGCGTCTCGACGAGCCGGGCCCGCGCGCGCCGCGCGTCCGCCGCGAGCTCGGGCGGGACGGGCCGGACGGCCGGTTCGCCGTCGCCGGACCAGACGAGCGCGCGCTCCTCCACCAGGTCGACGACGCCGGTGAAGCCGGACTCGGCGCCGATCGGCAGCTGCAGGACGAGCGGCACCGCGCCCAGCCGGTCGGCGATCATGTCGACGCAGCGGTGCAGGTCGGCGCCCGCGCGGTCGAGCTTGTTGACGAAGCAGACGCGCGGGACGCCGTACCGGTCGGCCTGCCGCCACACGGTCTCCGACTGCGGCTCGACGCCGGCGACGCCGTCGAACACGGCGACGGCGCCGTCGAGGACGCGCAGGCACCGTTCGACCTCGATGGTGAAGTCGACGTGGCCGGGAGTGTCGATCAGGTTGATCGTGTGCCCGCGCCAATGGCAGGTCGTCGCGGCGGACGTGATGGTGATTCCGCGCGCGCGTTCCTGGTCCGTCCAATCGAGCGCGGTATTCCCGTCGTGCACTTCCCCGATGCGGTGCGAGACGCCGGTGAAGTAGAGGATCCGCTCGGCGGTGGTGGTCTTGCCGGCGTCGATGTGCGCCATGATCCCGATGTTGCGAACGGTCGTCAGGTCAAGGAAGGTCGCGGTCATCGGGAATCACTCCTTTTCTGGCTCTCGCCGGTGGGCCGCGGAAATGTTCCGCGGCCCCGCGACGATAACCGCGGGCCCGGAATCGGCGCCAAAGGTTTTTGGGCCTTCTCCGTGCCCCGGAGCGGTCAGCCCGCGGGGTTGAGCAGTCCCGCGGAGACGACGGCGCGGCCGAAGGGGCGGGCCAGGTCGGCGAGGCGTTCGCAGCCGTCCTCGCCGAGGGCGGCGTAGGCGGGCAGCGCGAGCTCGTCGGTGCGGTCCTCGATCCGCTGCCGGAACGCCTTCCCCTCGGCCGAGAGCTCGTCGCCGTCGAGGAGGCCGCGGGCGCGCAGCGCCTCCTCCGTCGCGGCCCATTCGTCGGCGGGCCACGAGCGGGTGGCCTTGAGGAACGGCGTTGGAATGGCGCCGGTGGCGGCGTGCAGGACGAGCGCTTCGAGCGGCGCGACGCCCGCGTCCGTCAGGGCGGCCACGTGCCCGTCGCCGCGGAACTCGCGGAGCAGGGTCTGGGCGTGCCAGAGCCGGTCGATCGGCTCGTCCGGCCAGGGCAGGGCGGCGTGCGCGGCGAACAGGGGGCGGCCGTGCAGGTGGTCGCGGGCGGCCTCGGCGGCGCGGGTGGCGAGGCCGAGGATCTCGTCGAGGCCGTCGACGCGGTGGATGCCGGCGCGGCGCAGGGCGGCGCCGGCCGCGTCCAGCCGGGCGGCGAGCACCTGCTCGGGGGCCGCCTTCTCCCAGGCGGCGGGCAGGGCGGCGCGGACCAGGTCGGGGTGGAAGTTGTAGAAGGTCGCGATGACGACCTCGGCGGACGCGCGGCCGAAGGCGGCGGACCGGGAGGCGAAGTAGCCGGCGGCGCCGTCCAGGCCCAGCGCGGCGTAGCGCTCGGGTCCCTCCGGCACGAAGTAGATCATGCCGTGCACCGGTTCCAGCCGGCGCCAAGCCTCGCGCGCTGCCCGCATCGTCCGTCCTCCGTACCGACCAGTAGGAATTCGAACGTAATTCTAGTTTCCGGCGCCCGTCAATCCCCCGCGTCCCCCGGCGCACCCCGCGACCAGGAAGATCGTTGACGAAAGTTCGCACCATCAGCACCGGCGGTTCACCCTTCCCGCGTCATGATCATCAGGCTGTCACCGCAGAGGAGGGTGGTACCGGTGGTGAGGAAGCGGACGGTGGCCGTCGCGGCGGCCCTGAGCGCGGCCGTCGTCAACACGGCGGTCCTGAGCACGGCGGCCATGGGCACGGCGGGCGCCGCCCCGGCGCCCCCGGCGGCGGACGGCGCCGGATCCGGCGAGCGCCGCGCCGCCCCCGCGGCGCCCGGCACGGCGGCGGTCGCGGACCTGCGCTACACCTCGGCGCTGCGGCTCTCGCCCGGCGTCGTCGCGCGGACCTTCGAGACGTCCGGCATCGGCGGGAAGGCGGTCGGCGACCTGCTCGACGTCGACCTGCGCGCCCCGCACGTCCGGGTCGGCCTGCTGCACCCCGACGCGATCGCGCAGCGCGCGACGGTGTCGGGCATGGCGAACGCCCAGCACGCGATCGCGGGCGTCAACGGCGACTTCTTCAACATCAGCGAGACCCACGCGGGCGTGCCGCCCACCGGCTCGTCGTCCGGGCCGGAGGTGGACGGCGGCCGCGCGCTGAAGGCGGCCGTGCCGGACGGCCAGCGGTTCGGGCCCGCGCTGCCGCCCGGGACGTCCACCCGCGACGTGATCGGCGTCGGCACCGACCAGCGCGGGCACGTGGCGAGCCTGCGGCTGGCCGGGACGGCCCGCTCCCGGCTCGGGACGATGGAGCTGGACGGCCTCAACCAGTACGCGCTGCCCGTCGGCGGCGTCGGCGCGTTCACGAGCGACTGGGGCGCGGTGTCGCGGCAGCGCGCGGTCTGCGGCACCGACGACGCGCGCAACGACCCGTGCAGCACCGACACCGCCGAGGTCGCGGTGCGGCGCGGCGTCGTCACGACCGTCTCGGACACGGTCGGCGCCGGCGCGATCCCCAAGGACACGACGGTGCTCGTCGGCCGCGACGAAGGCGCCGCCGCACTGCGCGAGCTGCGCACGGGCGACCGGGTGAAGGTCCGGTACCGGCTGACCGGGAAGGTGCGGTTCCGGTTCGCGGTGGGCGGGTTCCCGATCCTGCGCGGCGGCCGCCCCCTCGACGGCCTGGACACCGCCGGCCCCGCGCCGCGCACCGCCGCCGGCGTGAGCCGCGACGGCCGCCACCTGTACCTCGCCGTGGTGGACGGGCGGTCGGAGACCAGCGGCGGCGTCACCGTCGCCGAGCTGGCGTCGCTGCTCGCGCGGGCCGGCGCGTCCGCCGCGGTGAACCTCGACGGCGGCGGATCGTCCGCCTTCGTCGCGCGCGGGCCCGGCGAGGCGTCGGCGACCGTCCGCAACGTCCCGTCCGACGGCGCCGAGCGGGCGGTCGCGAACGGGATCGGCGTGTTCTCCTGAGTCAGCGGGGCGGGCGCGGGCGCAGGTCGTCCAGCATGAGGCGGCTGAGCCGGAGGACCTCCTTCTGCGGGTCCCACAGGCCCGGCGCGTCCGTGCCCGCCCCGTGGTGCGGCCGCTCCAGATGGCGCTGCAGGCGCTCGGCGTCCGCCAGCTCCTCCTCGCCGGGCGCCTCGGGCAGCCGCCGGACGAGCCCGGCGAGCATCCCGATCACCCGCGCGTGGTCGTGCCGGAACGCCTCGGAGAACCGCAGCTCCTCGCTCTCCGCGTCCATCGCCTCCGCGTGCGTGGCGGCGATCGACCGCACGTACGTCGCCGCCTGCTCGAGCGTGTTCATCAGCCGGGTCGCGGGCCAGCGCTCCGGCTCGTCCCGCCACCGCATCCGGTAGCCGCGCAGCCTCGCCCGCGGGTTCGCGCGCATGCTGTCGCGGCCCTGCTCGTAGGCGTGCCGCGCCTGCTCCTGGACGGTCCGCAGCCGCCCGTCCGCCTCGTCCCAGCGCGGCCGCTCGCCCGGGTCGGTGACGGCGGCGGCGAGCGCGTCCATCGCCTCGGCGAGGACGTCGCGCGTCCGCTCCACCGCGTACTCGGCGCGGCGCAGGTGGAGCGGCGGGAACACCAGCGCGTTCACGGCCAGCCCCACCGCGAGGCCGAGCGCGACGTCCCCGAGCCGCGGCAGCGTGTACCCGACGGCGTCGTGGCCGCCGAGCAGCAGCGCGAACAGCGCGGTGAACGGGACCTGCGACGCCTGGCCGCCGAGCCGCCGCCACCCCGACGCCATCATGGCGAGGAACAGCACGACGGCGATGCCGGCGATGTTCGGGCCGATCCAGAGGCCGACCGGGATCGCGAGCGCGGCGCCGATGACGAACCCGGCGCCGTACGCGAGGCTCTCCCGGACGGACCGCACGACCGACGGGTACACGCCGAGCAGCGCGGCGAGCGGCGCGAAGTACGGCTCGGAGTGCCCGACGGCGTACCGCGCCGCCGCCCACGCGACCACCCCCGCGAGGACCGCCTTCGCGGTGAGCTTCAGCCGCTCCCGCCAGTACCGCCACCCCGCCCAAGGCAGGACATATCCCCACAACCCGCTGATCCGCACCGCACTCCGATTCCCACCGATCGCCCCCCGAACCACCGGCGCGGCGCGCGGCGGTCAGGAGCCGGGGCCGGTGGCGGTCCTTGGGGTGATGACGGCGAGGCGGGCGCCCGTGGGGTCGGTCATCGCCGCGTAGCGGCCCGGCTGGACGTCGGCGGGCGGGACGCGGATCGTCGCGCCGAGCTCGACGGCGCGGGCGGCGGCCGCGTCGCAGTCGTCCACCCAGAAGTACGGGATCCAGTGCGCCGGGTAGTGCGGCGGCCACCCGTGGTCCATGGCGACCATGCCGGCGACGGACCGGCCGTCCAGCTTCCAGTTCGTGTAGACGGAGCCGTGGTACTCGCGGTCCACCGCCTCCCAGCCGAACACCGCGCCGTAGAAGCGCCGCGCCCTGCCGGTGTCGCGGGACGCGAGCTCCGCCCAGCACATGGTGAGCGGCCGGTCGACGACGCCGAACTCGATGAGGTTGCCGGGCGTCGCGACGCCGAAGTCCGCCCCCTCCGGGTCCATGCACAGCGCCATCGAGCCGATCCCGGCGTAGTCCGTCGGCGGGGTCAGCTCCCGCCCGCCCGCGGCCTTCACCGCGTCGACGGCCGTCTGAAGGTCCGCCACCTTGAAGTAGCAGGTCCACGACGGCGGCTGCGTGTCGTCGGCGAGCGGCTGCATCCCCGCGACCTCCGGCCCCTGGACGCCCCCGAGCGTGAAGACGGTGTAGTCGCCGTAGCCGGGGACGCTCAGCGTGTAGGAGTACCAGCCGAACAGCTCGGAGTAGAAGGCCCTGGCGGTCTCCGGGTGCGGGCTCGCCAGGTCGATCCAGCCCGGCCGACCGGGAGCGGGTCTCGCCGGCAAGTGCGTCATCGAGCCTCCGCCAGGCCGCCGGCGCCGGGCGCGATCACGGCCAGGCGCGCGCCGGCGGGATCGGCGAGGACCGAGTAGCGGCCCGGCATGATGTCGGTGGGCGGCAGCAGGACGCGGCCGCCGAGCTCCCCGGCCCTGGCGGCGATGGCGTCGCAGTCCTCGACCCAGATGTACGGGATCCAGTGCGGCTCGGCCTCGTACCCGTTCCTGCGCAGGTCGTCGATGTCGACGATGCCGCCGAACGACCAGCCGTCCAGCTTCAGGTTCGTGTAAGGGGCGTGGTACCGGCGCTCGACCGCCTCCCAGCCGAAGACGTCGCCGTAGAAGCGGCGGGCCTCGTCGACGTCGTGGCAGGCCAGTTCCACCCAGCACATCGCGCCGGGCTCGTCGACGACGCCGGCGCCCTTGAGGTTGCCCGCCGCCCAGAGCGCGAAGTCGGCGCCCTCCGGGTCCGCGCACAGCGCCATCTCGCCGAGGTCGGAGACGCGCATGGGCGGCACCAGCTCCTGCCCGCCCGCGGCCTTGACCGCGGCGACCGTGGCGAGGATGTCGTCGGTGCGGAAGTACACCGACCAGGACGGCGGCTGCGCGTCGTCGGCGAGCCGCTGCATCCCGGCGACCTCGGGGCCCTGGACGCCGCCCAGGGTGAAGATGTCGTAGTCGTCGTACTCCGGGATGGTCAGCGTGTACACGTACCATCCGAACAGGCTGCAGTAGAACTCGCGGGACGCCTTCGCGTCGGGGCTCGCGAGTTCCGCCCAGGACGGTCGTCCGGGGGCGTGTCCGTTCACTTCGGGCATAGTCCAGCCTTCAGAGCGCACATGCCACCACGTTATGGGCGGATGTGCCATCGTCACGGACGCGGCGATTCCGGAATATCCCAAAGACCGCCCAAAATTGCCCCAACCGGGAGCGTCTAGACGCTCACGACGTCCTGCAGCAGGCCCCACACAAAGTGCGCCACATACGACGACCCGTCCGGCGCGGCGAAGCCGACGTGCCAGCGGCTCGGCGCGTCGCCGTCCTGGTGCGCCAGCCCGTCCCACCGGGCCGCCAGATCGCCGACCACGCACGTCCACGGGGCGAGGTCGTCGACGGTCCACAGCTCCGGCACCGGCGACCCCGGCTCCCGGACGAGCCACTCCCGCGCCACCGACCCGTCCGGCGCCATCGTGATCTCGAACCGCAGGCCGGGCCACAGCGGGAACGGCGGCCACGACGCCACCTCGCACACGACGTCGCCGACGCGCCGCTCGCCGACGTCCGCGGGCGGGCCGAGGACCGCCTCGTAGCGGCGGCGCCCGCGCGGGAACGTCCGGGACCGCAGGATCCGCTGCCAGCGCGCGTTGACCTCGCGCATCTCGGTGCGCGAGGAGTCCAGCGCGCGCACCGCGTCCTCGACGAGACCGGGCTGGTAGTCCGCCATCCGGCGCAGCAGCACGAGCTGGAACTCGCGCCGCGCCAACCCCTTCACGCGGCCACGCTACCGCGCGGCCAGGGACGTCCCGACGGGGCGCCGGCGGCCGGCTCCGCGGGGATCAGACCTTCTTCGCGCCGATCGCGGCCATCATGGCCGGCCAGCTGAGGTTGACCTCGCGGCGCCAGTACTTCCAGTTGTGCATGCCCGGGCCGTACAGGTGGGAGGTGATGGGGACGCCGGCGCGCTTGGCGGCGTTCACGAAGTTGACCGTCATCTGCCCGGCGAGGTCCTCGCCGACGCGTCCCGCGGCGCCCGGCGGGGTGCTCGGGTCGTCGTAGGGGCCCGGCTTGCCGTTGCCGGACGAGATGTAGACGCCCATGCCCTTGAGGTTGCGCACGTTGACGGCCGCGTCGTGCGCCTCCCAGTTCGACCGGTTGAAGATGGGGTCGCCCCAGATCGAGGTGCCCGCCTCCTTGTTCATCACGGTCAGCACCGCGGGCATGCCCGGCGCGGTGATGTTGAGGGGGCCGCTGTAGGCGGCGGCGTACTTGAAGTACCCCCGGTGGCGCTCGGCGTAGGTGATGGAGCCCTGCCCGCCGGACGACAGGCCCATCGCGGCGCGCGACGGCCCGGCGTGGAAGTTGCTCTCCATCAGCGGGATGACCTCGGAGATGTGGAAGCTCTCCCACTCGGGGATGCCGCCCTTGCCGCCGTTCCACCAGTTGGTGTACGAGCCGTTCGAGCCGCCCTCGGGCATGACGACCATCGCGTTCCAGGCCTTCGCGACGTTCTCGATGTGGCCGTCGTGGCTCCAGGACGTGTACTTGTTGTTGCCGCCGTGGTAGGCGTACACGACCGGGTAGGTCTTGGTGTCGCTCGCCTTCCAGCCCTTGGGCACGAACACCCGCGTCTGCACGACCGCGCCGAGCGCCGGGGAGGCGATGCTGACGTCGAACTCCTGCGCGTTCACCTTCTTGATCGCGGTGATGGTCGCGCCGTCGGGGGCCTTGCGGTACTTGCCGTCGCTGATGCCCGGGGGCAGGTGCGGCTTCTTGCCGTGCGAGCCCTTGTTCTTGTCGGGGTCGTTCGAGGCGGGCGAGCCGCCGGTGCCGAACGGGTTGCCGCCGTGCGTCAGCGGCACGTTCGGGACCTTGATCGGCTTGCTCGCGGAGGGGGAGCCGCTCGGCGAGGGCGAGCCGGTGACCTGCGTCGGCTGGGTGGGCGGCCCGAACGAGGGGATCGGCTGCGCGTTGCCGGCGGCCTCCGGCTTGCCCTTCGGCACCCCGACCCCGGCCTGGGCCAGCCCGACCATGACGGCCGGGAGGATCACTGCCGCCGCCGCCGTCCCGGCGATGGCGATCTTCCTGTCGGTACGCTTCTTCATGGACTCCCCAGCCGATCAGGCCGATCCGGACCGCGCGCCAGCCCCGGCCTTATGCTCACTCGCCCGAAGAAACTACTGTCCCGGCAGTCACATCCGCAAGTATTGACAAAAAATACAATAATTCTCTCGGATTCCGGCTCGTCCGAATGTCGGAGTCCGAGCCGTCCGTTGTTTCCGGCCGCGCGCCCCTCCCCCAGCCACCCTCCGCTCCCGCAGTACCGGAACGGCCGAGGACCCGGACGGCACGGGGCCGCCCGGGTCTCACGCACTGTCAGGCGCCGGCTCTCAGCCGGTCACTGGGAGAAGACGTACTTGGCGGTGAGGGTCGCGGACGACGGGCACAGGAGGCCGCTCGTCTTCTGGACGGTCTGGTTGGTGAAGCTCACGGTGACCGGGAACGTGCTCCCGCTGTAGGTGCCGTGGATGGTGCCGCCGTAGGTGCAGCCGACGGCGCTCACCGAGAAGCCGCTGAGGGTGGCGGTGCCGCCGCTCAGGCTGCCGCTCCACGGGAGGTTCTGCGGCGTCACGGTGACGCCGCAGCCCGTGATGGTCGCGGAGGTGACGGAGAGCGCGCCCGCCGTGGTGATGGTGCCGCCGAGGGTGGAACCGGTGCAGGACGCGGGGACGCCCGCGTTGATCGTCATGGTTCCGGAGAGGTTCGCGGTGAAGGGGCCGGCCGTCCACGCCAGGGCGGGGGCGGCGGTCGCGGCGACGGCGATCGCGGTGGCGGCGGCGGAGGTCGAGGCGATGGCGGCGATCTTCTTGATGCGGGACAAGGCGGTCCTCGTTTCGGGACGGCGGGCGTCGCGCCTGCACCCGGAAATGGGGTGGGAGATCCGCGATCCGGACGTCCGTTCCGCCCATGTCGGGTGGGCGAAAGGAGCGTCCCGGCGTCGGGACCCGATGCCCGGAAACCGTCGCGCCACTCGACATCGGCGACCGGACACCTTGGTAGAACGCGTTCTAGTGAGAACGTAGACAGCGACCGGGAATCCGTCAATACCCCGATTCGGATTCTCAGGCCACAGCCCCTGTCATCGCAGGATCCGGCCGAGTCAGAAAGGCACTGGAACCGAATCCTGCTGCAATTCGGACGGCAGCGAGATGGTCTTCGGGCAGCCAAATCGCATTCCGCGCCGCGAGGCCCGGCCGCGCCGGCGGACGCGCACCGGGGCCCCCGGGCGCGAGAGGGGTCAGCCGAAGCGTTCCCGCAGTGCCGGGAGGAGGTCGCCCTCCGCCCAGGTGCGGAAGTCCTTCTGGTGGTCGGGCCCGCTCTGGCAGAACGCGATGTGCGTGAACCCCGCGTCCTTCCACTGCTGGACGGCCTGGAGGTAGTCCTCCACGTTGTCGCCGCACGGCACGGACTCGGCGACGTCGTCCGGCCGGACGGTCTTCGCTGCCGCCTCGAAGTTGACCGTGCCCGGAAGCTCCGCCATCACCCTCCAGGCCGGGGCCGAGAACTTCCAGTAGCGGTGCGCCCGCTGCTTGCACTCCTCATAGTCCTGCCCGTAGGCGACGGGGATCTGCCCGTAGACGGGCTTGCCCTCGCCGCCCTCGCGGTGGAAGAGGCTCACCACGTCGCCGACGGGCTGGTCGGAGATGAGCAGGTCGGCGTGCCGCGCGGCCAGCCGCCCGGCGCGCGGGCCGAACGCGGCCATGCCGATCCGGACGGGCCGGTCCGGCACGTCCCACAGCTTCGCGGAGTCGACCCGGAAGTGCTTCCCCTCGTAGTTGACGTAGTCGCCGGAGAACAGCGCCCGGATGATCTCGACGGCCTCGGCGAACATCTCGTGCCGGACGTCCACCGACGGCCAGCCGCGCCCGACGACGTGCTCGTTCAGGTTCTCGCCCGCGCCCAGGCCGAGGGTGAACCGCCCGTCCGACAGCACCCCCATCGTGGCGGCCTTCTGCGCCACCACCGCCGGGTGGTACCGCATGATCGGGCAGGTCACGAACGTCATCAGCGGGATGCGGTGGGTCGCCTGGGCGAGGGCGCCGAGCACCGACCACGCGTAGGCCGAATGCCCCTGGTCCTCCAGCCACGGGAAGTAGTGGTCGGAGATGACGGAGTAGTCGAAGCCGGCGTCCTCCGCCTCGACGAGGTCGGTGACGAGCTGTTTGGGCGGTGTCTGCTCGCAGAGCAGCGTGTATCCGAATTCCATGACGGCTCGGTACCCGAGAGAACGCACCCAATCGCCGGAACGCGCCGGATTCAGTTGCCGAGGAGGTCCATGATGTCGTCGGCGTGCTCCTCCTCCTCGGCGAGGATGTCCTCCATGAGGCGGCGGGTCGTGACGTCCCCGTCGCCGAGCCACCGGATGATCTCCTGGTACGACTCGATGACGATCCGCTCGGCGACCAGGTTCTCCTCCAGCATGCCCTTGAGGTCGCCGTCATCGAAGGTCTCGTACGTGGTGTGCGACCGCTTCGCCAACGTCTCGGGATTGAAGTCGGGGTCGCCGCCCAGCTGGCTGATCCGCTCCGCGGCGCGCATCGCATGGTCGCGTTCCTCGTCGGCGTGCTCGGTGAACTCGGCGGCGACCTGCGCGCGGTCGATTCCGGTGGCGCTGATCGCGTGCCGCGAGTAGCGCATCCAGCAGACGATCTCGGTGGCGAGCACGTCGTTGAGGACGCCGATGACCTCGTCGGGACTGCGCTTGTAGCCGGTCGTCACCGGCCCGTCGGCCATCTTCTGCCGGGCGCGTTCCCGGATCCTCGCCACGTCGATGCTGAAGCTGCTCTCGGTCATGCCTCTCCTCCTGGTCAGCACGGATGCCCGTTCCCCTACCCAGCCCCAGATCTCCATGCCTGCAAGGCGAGACGGCCATACGGCCAGGTGATGGAAGGGTCGCGTAACGGCGCGACACTCACGGTGACGACATCCCTACTTGGACACGTTCTGTCACGCGTGCTATACGTAGAGCTATCTCGCCACGACCTGTGGTGGGAAAGGGACATCCGGGCTCCACCTTGAGATCCGGGCGTGACAAGGAAGAAAAGGAACCACATGAAGTCCTTCAGCTACACCGAGCTGGACAAGCTGGCCGGCGAGGTTCTGCCGGAGCGCGCGGTGCTGTCCACCCTTCTCGTCGGTGGCGGCAGCGACAACGACAACGAGAACCTCAACTTCAACCACGGCGGCGGCCACGACGGCGGCACGACCGCGGTCGTCCCGAACTGCCAGAGCAACATCACCCACTCGCAGGGCGGGCTCATCGGCGCGCTGGGTCTCAGCTCCGAGAACCCCAACTCGTCGTTCACCTGCGCCAGCAGCACGGTGGTCTCGGGTCACTGATCCGAAACGACGCACTAGCGGGCTCCGGCCCGCAGGGGAAGGGCTGGCGTTCTCCCGCCGGCCCTTCCCCCCTTTTTCCGGAAAATCTGTGACGAGCTGTAAGGCGACCGATGAGCCAGACCAACCCTCAGACGTTCAGCTACGCGGAACTCGACCGGCTGTCGGGCGAGGTACTGCCGGAGCGGGCCGTGCTGTCGACCCTGCTCGCGGGCGGCGGCGACAACGGCAACAAGAACCTCAACCTCAACGACGGCGGGTCCGGCGCGGCCGACTCCGAGGTCACCTACGCCTGCCAGTACACGCACTCGACCGGCACGCCCGGCCTCCTCGGCACCGGCCTGCTCGCCGAGTCCGGCTACACGACGACGACCTGCGTCCCGGTCGCGGTCGGCCACCAGAACGCATGAGCGGAGCGCACCGGAAGGCCGCCTCCCCGCCACGAGCGGCCGCGAGCGCCCCCGCGCGCCCGGCGGGCACGGAACGCCCGCCGGGCGCGGAGCCCCCGGCGGACGCGGAACCGCCGGGCACCGCTCGTCCCGCCGACGCGGGGCCGGCCGCGGCGGGAGGCGCGACGTCCGTGGCGACGGCGCGGCCCGCCGCGCTCCTCACCCTGCCGGTCCTGGCCGAGGGCGTGGAGCTGGTCGGCGAGTTCAAGAACTCCGGCTACCGCGAACCGCCGCAGCTCGTCAGCCTGCCGAACCGGCAGCTCGTCCGGCTGCCGCCGCTGCTGTTCCTGGTCGCGAAGGCGCTGCACGAGCACCGCGACCTCGCCCGCACCGCCGACATCGAGACGGCGCTGGACCGGGTGGCCGAGGCCGTCTCGCGCGAGGCGGGCGCCCGGCTCACCGGCGAGCAGGTCATCTACCTCGCCGACCGCAAGCTCGCGCCGCTCGGCGTCACCACCTACAGCGACGGCACCGCGCCGCCCGTGGTGAAGGCCGACCCGTTCCTCGGGCTCCGGTTCCGGATCGCGGTGTTCCCCGAGTCGGTCACCTGGTTCGTCGCGGGCCTGTTCGCCTGGCTGTTCCGGCCGGTCGTGCTCGTGCTCACGCTGATCGCCGTCGTCTCCGCCGAGACCTGGGTGCTGGCCACCCGGTCGATGAGCACGGCGCTGCAGCACGCCATCCTCGCCCCGGTGAGCATCCTGCTGATCATGGCGCTCGGGGTGGCGTCGTGCGCGTTCCACGAGATCGGGCACGCCGCCGCCTGCCGGTACGGGGGCGTCCGCCCCGGCGTGATGGGCTGCGGCATCTACCTGGTCTGGCCGGCGTTCTACACCGACATCACCGAGTCGTACCGGCTCGGCCGCCTCGGGCGGCTGCGCGCCGACCTCGCCGGCGTCTACTTCAACGGCATCTTCGTCGTCGCGCTGACGCTGCTGTACGTGGAGACGGGCTTCGAGCCGCTGCTCGTCGCCGTGCTGTACGTCAACCTCGAGATCCTGCAGCAGCTGCTGCCGACGCTGCGGTTCGACGGCTACTACATCATGTCGGACCTCGTCGGGGTCCCCGACCTGTTCAAGTACATCGGGCCCATCCTGCGGCGGGCGCTGCTGCTGCGCCGCGCCGACACCCGGCTGAACGACCTGAAGCGCTGGCCGCAGATCTTCGTCACGATGTGGGTGCTGGTCATCGTCCCGGTGATGCTGTTCCAGCTCGGCCTGATCTCCACGCAGGTCCCCGGGCTGATCCGGATGGACTGGCGGAAGATCCAGGGCCTGGCCGCCGAGGCGGCGCACGGCGCCGGCGCGCTGCAGCTGATCGCCTCCGGGCTGCAGATCGTACTGCTGGTGCTGCCGCTGCTGGGGCTCGCACTCATCCTGTTCCGGATGCTGCGCGGCGCGGTGCGGATGGCCGTCAAGTACGTGAACGGGCCGACCGCCGAGCCGGTGCCCGGAGCCTGACCCCTGCCCCTGACCGCGCGGAGCGGGCCGCCGATGTGGCGGCCCGCTCCGCCTTTTTCTGTTGATCAGGGCCGCGCCGACCGCCGGGCACCCCGGACGCCGCGCCCGCGCCCGCGGCCGCGCCCGGCGGCTGTATCCAGCCTGTATCGGCTTTGTCGATCCCGCTCGTAGCGTCGCCTCCGTCCCTCGAAACGGAAGGAGCCGACCATGCTCGGAAAGATCGAGGCGCTGGGCGAGCGAATGCTCACCCGGCTGGTCCCGCGGACGCGCGCCGCGGCCAGCACCGGCTACTGGTGCTGGAACGACGGGCCCTGCGGCATCGAGTGCCTGGTGAAGAGGTGCTGCTACCTGTCCGGCAGCGGCACCTCCTGCAGCTGCGTCTACGTCTGCTGACCCGCACGGCCAGGCACGTCATCGGTTGAGCGGCGGCCGGGAGGCGCTCCCGCAGCGGTCCCGGCCGCCGCCTCGCGAAAGGTGGTCCCCCATGCCCTTCCTCACCGCGCTCGTCGCCCTGGTCGGAGCCGTCTGCCTGCTCGACCTGGCGCTCACCCTCGGCGTGATCCGCAAGCTCCGCGAGCACGCCGACCTCATCTCCCGGCCGTCCGCCGGCGGCGGAGCCGAACGCCCGCCGATGCTCCCCGCCGGGGAGGTCGCCGCGCCGTTCGACGCGGTCGACACCGCCGGCGAGCCCGTCAGCCGGGACGCGCTGACCGGCCGCACCCTCGTCGGCTTCTTCACCCCGAGCTGCGACGCCTGCACCGAGCGGATGCCCGGTTTCCTGGCGGACGCCGCCGCCTTCCCCGGCGGACGGGACCGGGTCCTCGCCGTCATCGCCGCCGGGGAGGGGGAGGACCCGTCCGCCTACCGCGACCGGCTCGGCGGCGTCGCGCGCGTGGTCGTCGAACCGCACCGCACCGGGATCGCGAAGGCGCTGGCCGTCCGCGGGCTCCCCACGTTCTGCGTCCTGGACGAGACCGGCCGGGTGGTCGAGACCGGCCTGCCGTCCGACCGCTCCCCCGTCCCGGCATGACCCCTCGCCGCGGCACGGCCTCCCGCACCGGCCGGGTGCGGGAGCTGCTCGGCGGCCTCGCGGGCTCCAGCGCGCTGGCCTGGTCGGCGGGCCGGACGCTGACGCTCCTGCTCACCGCTCTGACGCTGGCGCAGGCCGCCGCTCCGGTGTGCGTCGCCTGGTTCACCAAGCTGGCCGTCGACGTCCTGACGGAGCGGCCGGGCGGCGGGGCGGGCGGCGGGGCCCGGCTCGCCGCCGCCGGCGCCGGCCTGGTGCTCGCCGGGGCCGCCGCCGGCCTCACCCAGCACGTCACCCGCTACCTGCGGCAGGAGCTCGAACGGCGGGTCGGGTTCCTCGCCCAGGACCGGGTCTTCCGGGCGACCGAGCGGTTCGTCGGTCTCGGCCCGTTCGAGGACCCCGCCTTCCTCGACCGGCTGCGGCTCGCCCAGCAGGCGGGCGGCGGCGCGCCGGGCAAGGTCGTCGGCAGCGCGCTCACCGCCGTCAGCGGGACGATCACGCTCGCGGGGTTCCTCGGCTCGCTGCTGTCCGTCGGCCCGTGGCTCGCCCTGGCCGTCGTGCTGGCGACCGTCCCCGCCCTGGCCGCCGAGTTCCGGCTGTCGCGCCGCTGGGCGGCGATGATGCTGGCGATCGGCCCCGCCGAACGGCGCGAGTTCTTCTACCGGGAGCTGCTCACCACGGTCAAGGCGGCCAAAGAGCTGCGGCTGTTCGGTGTGGGCGGGCATTTCCGGACGCTGATGAACGCCGAACGGCGCGCCGCCGACGCCGAGCGCCGCCGCGTCGACCGCCGCGAGCTGGCCACGCAGGCGGGGCTCGCGGTGCTGTCCACCGGCGTCGCCGGGGCCGGGCTCGCCTGGGCGCTCGCCGAGGCGTGGCGCGGCCGTATCACGGTCGGCGACGTCAGCCTGCTGGTCGCCGCCCTCGCGGGGGCGCAGGCGGCCGGGGCGCAGCTCGTCACCCAGCTCACCGTCGCCCACCAGCAGCTGCTGCTGTTCGGCCACTACCGGGCGGTGACCGCCGCCGGCCCGGACCTGGCGGTCGCCGAACGGCCCGCCGTCCCGGGGCAGCTGACCGGCCACATCGAGTTCGACGGGGTCTGGTTCCGGTACTCCCCCGAGCATCCGTGGGCGCTGCGCGGCGTGAGCTTCACCATCGAGCGCGGGCGCGCGACGGCCCTCGTCGGCCTGAACGGCGCGGGCAAGAGCACCCTGGTGAAGCTGCTGTGCCGGTTCTACGACCCGGAACGGGGCGCGATCCGGTGGGACGGCGTGGACCTGCGCGATCTGGACCCGGCCGAGCTGCGCCGCCGCATCGGCGTGGTGTTCCAGGACTACATGGAGTACGAGCTCACCGCCGCCGACAACATCGGGCTCGGCGACCTGGAGCGGCGCGGCGACCGGACGCTCGTCCGGGCGGCGGCCGAGCGGGCCGGGGCCGGCGCCTTCGTCGAGGCACTGCCGGGCGGCTACGACACGCTGCTGACGCGGGCCTTCGCCGGCGGCGCGGACGGCGACGCCGAACCCGGGGTGCCGCTGTCCGGCGGGCAGTGGCAGCGGCTCGCTCTGGCCCGCGCGTTCCTGCGGGACGGCCGCGACCTGCTGATCCTCGACGAGCCCAGCTCCGGACTGGACGCCGAGGCCGAGCACCACGTCCACGTCCGGCTGCGCGAGCACCGCGCGGGCCTGACGAGCCTGCTCATCTCGCACCGGCTGAGCGCGGTGCGCGACGCCGACACCCTGGTCGTCCTGCGCGACGGGCGGATCGTCGAGCGGGGAACGCACGCCGAGCTGATGGCCGAGGGCGGCGAGTACGCGCGGCTGTTCGAGCTGCAGGCCGGCGGATACCGGCAGGAGGAGATGTCATGGACGAAGTCGTGACCGCCGTGCGGGTGCTGCTCGCGCTCGTCTTCGTGGCGTCGGCGGCCGGCAAGCTGCGCGGGAGGGGCGCCTACGCGCGGTTCACGGCGGCGACGGCGCGGCTCGTACCGCGTCCGGTGGCCGCCACCGGGACGCGGTGGATCGCCGCCGCGGTGGTCGGCGCCGAGGCCGCGGTGGTGGTGCTGCTCGTCCTCCCGGCGACCGCCGCGGCCGGTTTCGCGCTGGCGGCGGTGCTCCTGGCGGCGTTCACGGCGGCCATCGTCCGCGCGCTCGCGCGCGGCGACCGGGCGCCCTGCGCCTGCTTCGGCGACGCCGACACTCCGCTGGGCCCGCGCCAGGTCGTGCGCAACCTGTCGCTGGCCACCGCCGCGCTGGCGGGGCTCGGTGCCACGCTGTCCGGAGGATCCCACCTTCCGGGTGCGACGGGCGCGCTTTTCGCGGTCGCGGCGGGCTGCTTCGCCGCGCTGCTGGTCCTGGCGGCCGACGACATCATCGAGCTGTTCCGGCCATGAGCGCCCTCGGCTGGTCCACCGCCGCCGTGCTCTGCGTGGTCGCCGCCGCAGGCGCGCTCGCGCTGCTCCTGCGGCGGCGTTTCACGGTCGTCGAGGTGTACGGAACGAGCATGGTGCCCACCCTCGCGCCCGGCGACCGCCTCCTGGTGCGCCGGACCCGGCTCCCCCGCGTCGCCACGGACCGGCTCGTGGTGGTGGAGGGCCCCTACTGGCAGGAGTTCGGCCCGAGGGCTCCCGCCGACCTGCGCTGGATCGTCAAGCGCGCCGCCGCCGTGCCGGGCGAGCCGGTCCCCGCGCCGGTGCGCCCGGCGCTCCCGGCGGGCGCGGGTGCTGCCGTCCCGGACGGGCGGCTCGCCGTCCTGGGCGACAACCCCGCGCAGAGCATCGACTCGCGGCACTTCGGCCTGCTGCCCGCCGACGCCCTGCTCGGCGTGGTCGTCCGCCGCCTCCGGTGACGCGCGGTCCTTAGCCGGCCCTGGGGCACGCCGTCTCACGCCTGGCGGGTCTGCCAGTACAGGGGGCGAAGGCCGCGGTGGACGCCCCGCGTGCGCCATCGGGAGGGCACCTTGAGCCGGGGCTCCGGGACCCGGTCCAGCTTCGGATCGCGCTTGAGCACGGCCTGCTGGAGGGCGACGAGCTGGGGACCGGGATCGACGCCGAGCTGGTTCACCAGGACGTCCCGCGCCCGGGCGTAGGCGGCCAGCGCGCCGGCCGCGTCACCGCAGCGGTAGAGCGCGAGCATCAGATGCGCCCACAGCCGTTCGCGGGTGGGATTGGCGGCGAGGTGCTCGTGCAGTTCGGCGGCCACCGCGTCGTTCTCGCCGAGCGCGAGCCGGGCCGCGGCGTAGGCGTCGACGGCCGACCCGCGCAGGTCCTCCAACGCCTGCAGCCGGGGCGCGAGGGCGAGCGTGCGGGGCAGGTCCTCGGCCGCGCTGCCCCGCCACAGTGCGAGCGCCGCTTCCAGCCCGAGGGCGGCGCGGCGGGGCGCACCGGCCGCCAAGTCCGCGCGGCCGAGCCGCAGCAGGTGGAGGAACCGGGCGCTGTCGAGCTCGCCCGGCTCGACGGCCAGCGCGTAGCCGGGGCGCCGGGCGATCAGCCGCGGCGCGGAGTCGGCGAGCGCGCGCCGCAGCTGGTTGGCGTAGGTGCGCAGGTTGGAGACCGCGCTCTTGGGCGGCGCCTCGTCCCATAACGCGCTGGTCAGGAAGTCGAGCGAGACGGTCCGGTTGGGCTCGAGCAACAACGCGGTCAGCAGCGTGCGCTGCTTGGCGGAGCCGAGCGCGAGCAGCCGGTCGCCCTGGCGTACCCGCACGGGTCCGAGCAGGTCGAACCGCAGGCCCATCGTGCCCTCCTTGCCTCGCGGCCGCCGCGGGAGCCGGGCGCCACATGTCGACGGAGATCGTGGGAGCGCTCCCATGAGCGTACGTTCATGATCTATCTCACTGTCAATCGACCGAAACACAATCGTTACATCGCACGCCGGGCGGCGCGTCGTCCTCCGCTCGCCCGCATCGCACAGGGACTCCGGACGCCCCTGGCGGGTCACCGCACGGCCACCGGGCACGCGGCGGGGCGCCCGAAAGGGCGTCCGCCGCGACGCGGGTTCGGAAAACAATCTTCTCCGCGATTCCCGGGCAACGCGTAGAACGTACCTGAAACGGGAACCTACTCGGAGTAAGTAGCAGAATCCACCAATCTCGGAACGCACATCGGTACCGGGCCGCCTAACGGCCCGAAGGCAGCCGGCGGGAGCGCGACCCGCCCTTCGCCGGGCTGCGCGCATTCGCCGTACAACGGCGCTCCCCTTTTCCGGCCGGCCCACCCTGCCGGCATGCCCGGAAGGCCCGCATTGCTCCGACGCTCCACCCCCGTCGCAGGGCCGGGGTCCCTCGCCCTGCTGCTTCCCCTCGTCCTGGCCGCCGCGCTCGCCGCGGCCGTCCCCGCCGCCCGTCCCGCCGCCGCGACGAGTCCCGCGACCGGCGCCGTGACCGGCGCGAAGGTGATCGCGGAGACGACCGTCGCGCCGCGGACCATCGACCTCACCGTCCAGTCCCCGGCGATGGGCGCGCAGGAGAAGGTGCGCCTCCTCGTCCCCTCCGGATGGTCGAAGAACGCCACCCGCACCTGGCCGACCCTCTGGCTGCTGCACGGCGGCGTCGACGACTACACCGCCTGGACGCGCGGTACCGACGTCGCCGCACTCACCGCCGATTCCCCCGTCATCGTCGTCATGCCGGAAGGCGGAAGCTGCGGCAATTACTCCGACTGGTGGAACTACGGAAACGGCGGGCCGCCCGAATGGGAGACCTTCCACATGAAGGAGCTCCGCGCCATCCTGGAGAACGGCTACCGGGCGAACGGGCGCCGCGTCATCGCCGGCAATTCCATGGGCGGTCTCGGCGCGATGCTGTACCCGGCCCGCTTCCCCGGAATGTTCGCGGCGGCCGCCGCCTTCAGCGGCTACGTCGACACCCTCTACGACTACGAGCCGGGCGACGACTCGATCGGCTGGGGCCCGTCCTTCTCCTGCCCCGGCACCGACTGGCGGCGCGTCTGGGGCGCGCCCGACGCGCAGGCCGCGATCTGGCACGCGCACAACCCGACCGACCTCGCCGGCCGGCTCGCGGGCGTGCGCCTCTACGTGGCCAGCGGCAACGGCACGGCCGGATCGCTCGGCGGGCTCCCGTTCACCGACCCCGTCGAGGCGGCGGCGAACGACGTCTCGCACGCGTTCGTCGACCGGCTGGACGCCCTCGGCATCCCCGTCACCACCCGCTTCTTCGACGGCCAGCACTCCTGGCCGTACTGGCAGCGGGACCTCCACGACGCCTACCCGATGCTGATGCGCGCCCTCGGCGTGTCGTGACCGGACGCCCCGTCCCCGGCGCGGGTCAGGCCCCGTCGGGGGCGGGACGGCGCACGCCGCCGCCCGAGCCGCGCCACTCCAGCAGCAGGACGGTGGCGTCGTCGTCGAGCCGGCCCGCGTGGTGCACGAGGATGCTGTGGACGAGCCGGCGCAGCGTCTCGGGGACCGGCAGCCCGTCGGCGTTGCGGCGGATGATGAAGTCGACGAACCGGACGAGCCCGAACTCCTCCTTGTCCGGGTCGCGGGCCTCCACGATGCCGTCGGTGTAGAGCAGCAGCCGGTCGCCGGGTTCGAGCTGCTCCCGGCAGACCGCCGGCTCGACGCCGAGGTCGGTGCCCAGCGGGTGGCCGGGCTCGCAGGCCAGCGTCGTCACCCAGCGGCCGCCGCGGATCACGACCGGCGGCGGGTGGCCGTGCGAGATCCACGAGAGCATCCCGGTGCGGGTGTCGAGCTCCGCGAGGACCCCGGTGACGAAGCGGCCCGACGCGTCCTGCTCGATCAGCACCTCCTCGATGGCGCGGCCGCTCTCCACCAGGCTCGCGCCCTGCAGCCGGCTGTTGCGGTGCGCCCCGACCGCGAGGGTCGCGGTGATGCCGGCCGAGGTGTCGTGTCCCATCGCGTCGAAGACGGCGAGGTGGACGGTGTCGCCCGCGATGCCGTAGTCGAAGGTGTCGCCGCCCAGCTTGTAGGCGGGCTCCAGCGCCGCGCCGATCACCATCGCGTCGTTGGCGAACGTCATGGGCGGGAGCAGCCGCCACTGCATCTCCGCGGAGACGGTCATGTCGCGGGTGCGCACCAGCCGGGCGAGCGAGTCGCTG
The DNA here is from genome assembly GCF_040299565.1 of Spirillospora sp. NPDC000708. NCBI lineage: Bacteria > Bacillati > Actinomycetota > Actinomycetes > Streptosporangiales > Thermomonosporaceae > Spirillospora > Spirillospora sp. NPDC000708. Next base: position 152,313 of record NZ_JBEPCJ010000007.1, on the reverse strand, counting down.
GTCGGTCCCTTGCTGACGATCAGCAGCGCGACCAGGCCGGCGAGGTACTCGGCGTCGGCCTCGGCCTGCTCGTCCCCGGGGTCGACCGTCACCCGCATCACGCCGATCCGTTCCGAGCCGTCCAGGACCGGTACCCAGATGTGGTGGGCGCCGTCATGCTCGGACTGCCCCGCGACGCTCGCGACGTTCTGGTACGCGCGGCCGGCGAGGGTTCCCTCGACGCGGATCTCCTCCGTTTCGGGACCGGAGTCCCGGCCGGCGTCGGCGCCCCGGCCGGTGAGCAGCCGCAGCACCTGCTGCTGGAGGTCCACCACGTAGATCCGCACGTCGTGGAGGCCGGCGCGCGCGGCATGCTCGGCGACCACGCCGGGCAACTGCTCCAGCGAGATCACGTGGCTGGCGGCCACCAGGTCGCACAGCAGCCGCTCGCCGCGCGGGCGGCCGTCCGGCCGTCCTTCGGCGTTCATCGCGCACCTCCGGCTAGGGGCCCCGCCCGGGCCCGCCTCCAGCCAGGGCCCTACCCCTCATCAGCGCCGGTATGACCCCCGGGACGCTCCGGGCGCGGGCGGTCCGAGCGCGGCCAGAGGTAAGGGAGATCGTCGGGAACGCCCGGGAAAAGCGGGCCGTAGTGGACCGGGTCCTTGCGGACGAGCGCGGAGCGGTGGCTGCGGTGGAACGCGGGCTCGCCGAGCCAGGGCGGCAGCTGGCCGGCGCGGTGCAGTGCCTCCTGGTCGCGCGCCCGCGCGGGGCCTCCTCCGGCGGCGAGTTCGGCGGTCATCGTCGCGGCGCAGGTGTCGGCGCGGCCGAGCGCGCACCATCGCGCGCAGATCTCCAGGCCGTAGCGGACGACGGCCTCCTCGTACCCGGTCCACATGAGCACCGCGGGGTGGCGCTGCCAGCCGTATCCGGGGACGGTGAGGGCGCGGAACACCTGGAGCGCCTCGACCCGCTGCTTGCCGAGCCGCCGCGGGTCGAGGACGCGGGCGGTGGCGGTGAAGTCCGGGTACGGCAGGAACGTCTGCACCTCCCTCCCGTACCCGGTGCCCGCCCGGTCACTTCGGCAGGAGCGCGGCGAACTCGGGTTTCAGCAGGTCGCGGACCTTGGCGTAGGGGGCGCCGAAGTCGAGGTTGCCGCAGCCGTCGCTGCCGGAGTTGAACCAGGCCACCTGGAAGTCCGACGGGGTGAGGAAGGCGCTCAGGCGCGGCGGGGTGTGCGGAGCGCCCCGGTACAGCCCCTCGGGCGAGGTGGGCTGGAAGTCGCCGGGCTTCCAGGTCCTGCCCGCGGAGCAGTCGGCCCACGGGCGCCCGTCCCGCTGGACGAGCCGGGAGTAGAGCGTTCCCGTCCCGGGCGCGGTCAGCGTGCCGGGGCGGAAGACATCGGCCGCGGCGAGCCGCCGCCCGGTGCGCAGGTCGATGGTGACGACCTCGCCGCCGGGCGCTCCGTCGGCCTTCTGGCACCAGTCGGACATCTGGAAGTACCGGACGGACACCAGGCGCGGCCCGTTGAGCCCCAGGCGCGTCTGGACGGTCACCGTGGTCGGGGTGCTCCCGCAGGCGACCTGCTTGCGGCTCTCCTTCGCCAGCGCGATCAGGTCGTCGAGCGGGGCGCGGAGCTCGGCGTTGATGCGGCGCTGGAGGGCCGCGTCGTGCAGTCCGGTGACGGTCGCGTACCGCGCGCCGTCCACCTTGATGGACGCGCCGGGGATCGTCTCGTTCTGGGCGGCGAGGGTCAGGACGGGATGGTCCTTCGGGGGCTTCTTGGTCGTGTCCTTCGTCGCGTAGACGGCGCCCCCGGCCGCAGCGGCGACGACGGCGGCGCCGGCCGCCGCCAGCGCGCCCTTGCCCGCGGCGGTGGCGAGGAAGCCCTTGCCGGCGGCCGCCCCGGCGGATCCCGCTCCGGCGGACGCGCCGCCGCCCGTCCCGGCGGCGCCCGCCGTACCGGCCGTCCCTGCCGTCCCGGCCGTCCCCGCGGCGCCCGCGCCGGTGGCGGCGGCGCCCGGGGCGACCGCGAGAGCGCCCAGCGGGAACAGGGCCGCCAGCGCGACGGCGGCCGCCGCGAGGGCCCGGACGCCCCGCTGCTCCCAGTCCGGCCCGTAGGCGGCGACCGCCGCCGACTCGAGCTGGCCGACGAACGCGGCGGCGCCGGGCGGGCGGTCCCCGGCCTGCTTCGCCAGCCCCTTCAGCACGAGCGGGCGCAGCGCCTCGGGGACGTCCGCCACGTCCGCCGCGGCGGTCAGGTGCTGGTTCATCAGCGCGACGCGCTCGCCGGCCGCGAACGGCCGCCGCCCGGTCACGCACTCGACGAACACGCAGGTCGCGGCGTACACGTCGGTCGCGGGGGTGGCGGCCTCCCCGCGCCACTGCTCGGGCGCCATGTAGGCGGGCGTCCCGGCGGCCGAACCCTGCCCGGCCAGCACGGCCACGCCGAAGTCGACCAGCTTGCTCAGCCCGTCCGGCCGGACGACCACGTTCGCGGGCTTGTAGTCGCGATGGACGACGCCGACGGCGTGCGCGGCGGCGAGCCCGAGCAGCGAGCCCTTCAGCACGGTCAGCGCCGCCTCCGGCGCGAGCCGCCCGTGCTCGGCCAGCACCGCCTTCAGCGACGCGCCGTTCACCGCCTCCATCACGATCGCGGCGCCCTCGCCGCTCTCCACGAAGCGGAAGAGCCGCGCCACGTACGGGCTGGTCAGCCGGCCGAGCATCTGCGCCTCGGCGCGCAGCCCCGCGACGGCCGCCGGGTCCGCGCCGGTCAGGTACTTGATCGCGACGGGCGCGCCGGTCTCGGCGTGCCGGGCCAGTACGACGCGGCCCTGCGCGCCGCGGCCGAGCTCGCGATCCTCGACGAAGCCCGTCAGCCGCCAGTCCGCCATGCGCCCTCCTGGGGAAAAGTAGTGGACCAGTGTCCCAACCGTCGATGACGCCGTCACCCGGGCGAAGGTTCGCGCCGACCGCGACCCGGGGGTGATATGGGACACATCGGACAGTGTGCCGGCGCGGGCAGTGGACCGTTCGAAGACACAGGTCACCGACCGGGCTTATCGAATTCTGACAAAGCCGCCGGGAAAACACGGCCATGAATGTGCACGGGGAATGTGCTAAAACCCGGATGGGGTTCGCCACGTGGAAGGATCTTGATGGGCGCAGTGGAGGCTCGGGCCGCCGGCCGGGCGGCAGGAACGGAACTGGTCGACACCGATCTCTATCCGCTGGACGAACCGGACGGCGCGGGCTGGACCGCCGTCGTTTCCCGGGTCCGGGAGGAGCTGGCGAATTCCGGGTGCTGCGTGCTTCCGGACTTCATTCGCGGCGCATTGCAGGAGCGGCTGCGGACCGAATGCGCCGCCATCGCGCCGGACGCTCATTACGACGTCGAAACGGTGAACGCCTACAACATCGACATCGGCACGCCGCTGCCCGGCGACCACCCCGGCCGTATCACCGTCGAGCGCGGGAACGCGTTCGTGGCCCGCGACCTCATCCCGCGCGACCTGATCGTCCACCGGCTCTATTCCGACCCGCTTTTCCAGCGGTTCGTGGCCGCCTGCTTCGGGCTGCCGCGCGTCCACGAGCTGGGCGACCCGCTGTCCGGGCTCTGCCTGAACGTGGTGAATCCCGGCATGGAGCACCCGTGGCATTTCGACACCAACGAGTTCACGGTGAGCCTGCTGACGCAGCTTCCCGAGGACGGCGGCGTCTTCGAGTACTGCCCGAACATCCGGTCCGCGGCGGACGAGAACTTCGCCGACGTCCGCGACGTCCTCACCGGCCGGGGCGCGCACCTGGTGCGGCGGCTGGTGCTGCGCCCCGGTGACCTGCAGCTCTTCAAGGGGCGCTACTCCCTGCACCGGGTCAGCGAGGTGCGCGGGGACGTCGCGCGGCACACCGCGATCCTCGCCTACAGCGAGCGGCCCGGCGTGGTCGGCAGCGTCGCGCGGACCCGGCAGCTGTTCGGCCGGGTGCTGCCCGAGCACCTGGCGGCGGAGGGACGCGCCGTCCGGGTGGACGCGCTGCTCGACTGAAGCGAGAACCGCCCGGCCCATCCGCCTTCTCCAGGAAGGACCGCGACGTGCGCGTCGACACGACCGGAAAGATCTCGCTGGACCACATCTACACCGAGCCCGACCCGCGCGCCTACTTCGGCACCCTGCGGGGCCTCGACTACAACATCCCCGAACTGGCGAAGCCGCACTTCTCCGGGCTCATCGCCGAATACCGGGAGGCCCGCGGCGTGCGGGTCCCGACGGTCGTGGACATCGGCTGCTCGTACGGCATCAACGCGGCGCTGCTGAAATACGGCGCCACCATGGCGGAGCTGTACGATCGCTACGCCGGCCGCGACGCCGAACGGCTCACCCGCGGCGCCCTCCTGTCCCGCGACCGTGAGCTGGTCCGTTCCCGTGAAGCTGCGAATCGCGTCCGCTTCGTCGGTCTCGACGCGTCCGAGAACGCGCTCTCCTATGCGCTCGACGCCGGTTTCCTGGACGGCGCCGTGCACGCCGATCTCGAGGACCGCGATCCGACGGACGAGCATGCCGCGCTTCTGGCCGGCGCCGATCTCGTCATTTCCACCGGCTGCCTCGGTTACGTCACCGAGCGGACGATCGCGCGCGTCGTCGAGGCGGCGGGCGGGCGCCGGCCGTGGATGGCGCATTTCATCCTGCGCATGTTCCCGTTCGACCCGGTCGCCGACACGCTGGCGGCGGCGGGGTACGAGACGGTCCGCCGCGACGGCCTGTTCCGGCAGCGGCGGTTCGCGACGGAGGAGGAGCAGGCGCTCGTGCTGGACACGCTGGCGGACGCCGGCGTCGACCCGTCCGGGCTGGAGGACGGCGGCTGGCTCTACGCGGGCCTGTACGTGTCGCGCCCGCGCGGGGAATGACCACCATCGGCCCCGGGCGTGCGGAACGCCCGGGCATGGAGAACGAGGGACGAAGTGAACCCCACCCCTGAACCGTCGGCCCGCACCTTCGGCAACGAGGACGCGCTGCCCCGGGTGCCGCTCCCCGCGCTCGACGAGACCTGCGAGCGGTTCCTGGAGTGGTGCGCGCCGCTTCTCACCGAGGCGGAGCTGGCGGAGACGCGCGCGGCGGTGGAGGCGTTCGCCCGGCCGGACGGCCCGGGCCGCGCCCTGCACGCCGCCCTGGAGCGCTACGACGCCGAGCCCGGCGTGCGCAGCTGGCTGGACACGTTCTGGCCGTACCGCTACCTCGGGCGGCGCGACCGGATCGCGTTGAACGCGAACTTCTTCTTCCTGTTCCAGGACACCGGGGAGCGGCAGCTGGAGCGCGCGGCCGGGCTGATCGCCGGCGCGCTGGACTACAAGCTGCTGCTGGACGACGAGCGGGTCCCGCCGGTCCTGCAGCGCGGCGCGCCGCTGTCGATGGAGCAGAACAAGTTCCTGTTCTCCACCACGCGCATCCCGGGCGCCGAGCAGGACACCGTCCGCGCCCCCTACAGCGCCGAGTGGCCGGGGCCGTCGCAGGCCAGGCACATCGTCGTGTTCTACCGGGGCAACATCGTCCGGATGGACGTGATCGGCCCGGACGGCGTCCCGCACACGCTGGACGAGCTGGTCGCGGGCCTCGGCACGATCACGAAGGCGGAGCCCGCGCCGGAGCCGTCCGCCGGGCACCTCACCACCAAGGCGCGCGCCGAATGGGCGGCGAGCCGGGAGGCGCTGCTCGCCGCCGGCCCCGCCAACGCGCGGGCGCTGGACGACATCGAGACCGCGCTGTTCTGCGTCTGCCTGGAGGACGTCGCGCCGAGAAACGACCTGGAGGCGTGCGACAACCTGCTGCACGGCGACAGCGGCAACCGCTGGTTCGACAAGGCCGTCTCCCTGGTCGTCTTCGCCGACGGCACCGCCGGCATCAACGTGGAGCACTGCGGGCTGGACGGCACCACGATCCTCAGCTTCGTGGACGCGCTGCTCGGCGCGTCCGCGGAGGCGCACGCGCAGCGGTCCGGCGCCCGCTCGCAGGGCCTGCCGGCGATCGAGGCGATCGAGTTCGCGCTGGACGACGCGCTGCGCACCGACATCCGGGACGCGGCCGCCGCGTTCGCCGCCTACGGCGCCGCGACCGCCACGACCTGCGTGTCGTTCGACGACTTCGGCTCCGAGCGCGCCAAGGCGCTGAAGACCTCCCCCGACGCGTTCGTCCAGATGGCGTACCAGCTCGCGCACAAGCGGGCGAAGGGCCTCACCGGCGCCACCTACGAGTCGATCGCGACCCGCCAGTACCGCAACGGGCGCACCGAGGCGATGCGGGTCGTCACCCCGGAGGTGCTGCGGTTCGTCGCGGCGATGGACGACCCGGGCGCGGGCGCCGACGCCCGCCGCGCCGCGTTCCGCGCCGCCGCCGAGGCGCACGTCCGGCGCGCCAAGGACTGCCAGGCGGGCCGCGCGCCCGAGCAGCACCTGTGGGAGCTGCAGCTGATCCAGAAGCGGCGCGGCGCGGAGCTCGGCGTCACCGAGCACCTCGCGCTGTTCGACTCGCCCGGCTGGGTGACGATGCGCGACGACTACCTGAGCACCAGCTCCGCGCCGTCGGTGAACATCCGGTACTTCGGGTTCGGGTCGACGAGCGAGCAGTGCATCGGCGTCGCGTACGTGCTGCTGCCCGACCGGTTCAACCTGTACCTGAGCACGCCGGAGCCGGTCGCGGGCGCCATGTACGACTTCGCCGACCGGCTCCGCGAAGCCGTCCGCGAGCTGCAGGACCTGCTCGCCGGGTAGCGCGCCCCGCCCGGGGGCGCGTGGGGGGGGCGCGGTCACCCGGCGCGCGGTCACCCGGCGGGGACGGCGCCGCTCGCGATGTCGTCCGCGAGCGGCGCCACCACCGCGACGATCTCGGCGATGGTGGCGTCCGGGACGCCCGCGGCGGCGAGCGCGGCCACGAGGTGGCCCGCCACCTTGTCGAAGTGGGCGCGCTCGATGCCGCGTCCGAGGTGGACGTCCTTCATCGAGGCGCCGCCGTAGACCATCGGCCCGCCGAGCGCCTGCCCGAAGAACTCGACCTGGCGGCCCTTCAGCCGGGCGAGGTTCGTCCCGGCGAAGAAGCCCTTCAGCTCGTCGTCGGCGAGGATGCGGACGTACAGGTCGTCGACCACGGCGGTCAGCGCGGGCTCTCCTCCGATGGAGTCGTAGATGCTCATGCGTCGAGGACAGCGTCCGGCCTTTTCGCCGCCGTTGCGGGCCCGTTAGCGCTGCGGTACGAAGCGCGCACGGGGCGTCACAGGCGCGGTGAGGGCGTCAGCCCGTCATGAGGTGGCGGTGCACGAGGGGGCCGAGGCCGGCGATGACGACGAACAGGCCGGCGGCGACGTAGAGGTCGCCGTGGGGCGTCGACCGCAGCAGGTACGAGGCGAGGAGCGCGGCGGCGAGCAGCACGCCCTTGGCGGCGGCCGCGCGGGCGAGCGACAGGCGCGGCCCCTCCTGCGGGCGTCCCGCCGTGCGGCGCTTCTGGACGAGGTGCAGCAGCGGCACGCCGACGAAGAGCAGCAGCCCGAACTTGAGGGCGTGCTCCCACACGGGCTGGCCCGCGTTCCAGGCCCAGACGGCGCCCATGATCAGGCCAGCCGTCCGGTAGACCCGCTTGGTCGACCGGGGGCCGGCCAGGGCGGCGGCGCGGCGGGGCAGGGGGAGGTCCTGACGGGTCACGGCCGCTCCTCGGTCGACGGGTCGGGGGTGTTGGCGATGCCGACGAACAGCCACCGCATCGCCTGGCGGAGCAGGTCGTCCGGCACGCTCGCCGGGTCGAGGCGGCGCTGCCGCAGCAGGCCCTGGAACATCGCGCTCGCGACCGTGGCGACGGTGGCGGCGGGGACCCGGCCGGAGGCGCCGACGCGCGCGAGCACCGGCTCCATGAGCTCCGCGAGGGCCGCCTGCGGCTCGCGTTGCGCGGCGGCCAGCGCCTCCTTCATCTGCGGGTTCCGCATGGCGTAGAGCCACAGCTCGGCCTGCAGGAGGGGCAGGTCGTCGTCCTTGTCGGCGGCCTCCAGGAAGAACCGGCCGAGCGCCGTCTCCGGGTCCTCGGTCCCGGCCTGCACGGCCTCGACGGTCTGCTTTCCCCGCTCGACCCGCGCCCTGGCGCCGCCGGCCATCAGTTCGAGGAACAGCTCCTCCTTGCCGCCGAAGTTGGAGTACAGGGCGCCGATCGAGTAGCCCGCCGCCTCGGCGATCTCCTCGACCGACGCCCCCGCGTACCCCTTGCGGGCGAACGTGCGCGCCGCCGCGTCCAGCAAGCGCCGCCGGGTGCGCGCCTTCGCCTCGGCGCGGGTCAGCCGCCTCGGTTTCTCATCACTGTCGCTATCCACATAGCAGACCATATTCAGATAGTGCTCGCTATGTCAATCGCTCAGGGCGCCGCCAGCGCCTCCGTGGGCGACAGGCGGGACGCCCGGATCGCCGGGTAGAGGCCCGCGACCGCCCCGATGACCAGCGTCGCGGCGACGCCGCCGAGCACCGCCCAGGCCGGGATCACGATCGGCCACCCCTGGTACGCGGCGTAGCCGCCGGTGACGAGCGCGCCGATCGCGGCGCCGCCGAGCCCGCCGAGCGCCGACAGCAGCAGCGACTCCGCGAGGAACTGGGTGCGGATCTGACCGCGGGTCGCGCCGAGCGAGCGGCGCAGCCCGATCTCCGCGCGGCGCTCCAGCACCGAGATGACCATCGTGTTGGCCACCCCGACCCCGCCGACCAGCAGCGCCACCGCGCCGACGCCGAGCAGCAGCCCGGTGAACGCCTCCCCCGCCGCCTTCTTCGCGGCGAGCGCGTCCGACGGCCGCGACACCTGCACCTCGTTCGGCGCCTCCGGGTTCGCGGTCGCGCCGAGCACCTCCCGGACCTGCTCGACGCTCGCGTCCCGCGACCGGGTGTAGATCGTGGTCGCGTGGCCGTCGAACCCCAGCCGCGCCTGCGCCGCCGGCCAGCCGACCAGCGCCGCCGCGTCCAGCTCCGGCGCGAGCGGCGCCGGTTCGAGGATGCCGACCACGGTGAACCACTTGCCGCCGACCAGCACCTGGACGTCCGTCCCGGCGTGCCCGATGCCGAGCCGGTCCGCGGCGGACGAGCCGAGCACCACCGCCGGGAAGTCCTGCGTCGCCGCGGTCAGCCACACCCCGCTGCGCAGCCGCGCGCCGGTCGCGGCGCGCAGGTCCGTTCGGGCCGCGTAGGCGGCGATCCCGTTGGTCTGCGCCTTCGGAACCTTCCCGTTCCGGTACACCTTCGCCCCGTCCAGCAGCCCGATCGCCGACACCTGCTCGACCGGCCGGATCCGCCCGACCATCTCCTCGGCCTCCAGCGGGAGCTGGGCCTGCCCGCCGGTCAGCGTGTTCCCGGGCGTGACCGTGAGCAGGTTGGTGCCGAGCGCCGCGAGCGCCCGGTCGAGGTCGGCGCGTGACGAGGACGACACCCCGACGACCGCGACCATCGCGGCGATCCCGATCGCGATGCCGAGCGCGGACAGGAACGCCCGCATCGGCCGCGTCCGCAGGCCCACCGCGCCGACCTTCAGCACGTCGCCCGGCCCGAGCCGGGCCGGACGCGGCCGCCCGGGACCCGGCCGCTCGGGACGCAGTGTCCCCGCGGTCATCGCGCCGCCTCCGCCGGCTCCGCCCGCGCCGGGAGCGCCGAGTCCTCGACCACCAGGCCGTCGCGCATCCGGACCCGGCGCGGCAGCCCCGCCGCGATCTCCCGGTCGTGCGTGATGATCACGACGGTGGTGCCGGCCGCGTGCAGCCCGCGCAGCAGCGCCATCACCCCGTCGCCGGACGCCGAGTCCAGCGCGCCCGTCGGCTCGTCCGCCAGCAGCAGCGCGGGCTCCCCCGCGACGGCCCGCGCGATCGCGACGCGCTGCCGCTCGCCGCCGGACAGCTCGTGCGGCTCGTGGTGCATCCGGTGCGCGAGCCCGACCCGTTCCAGCGCGTCCGCCGCCCGCCGCCGCCGCGCGGCCGGCCGCAGCCCCGAGTACAGGAGCCCGTCGGCGACGTTGTCCAGCGCGCGGGTCCCGGCGGCGAGATGGAACTGCTGGAACACGAACCCGATCCGGCTGGCCCGCAGCGCCGACAGCGCCGCGTCCGGCAGCCGCCCGACGTCGTGCCCGTCGATGCGGACGGTCCCCGACGTCGGCCGGTCCAGGGTGCCGAGCACGTTCAGCATCGTCGACTTGCCCGACCCCGACGGCCCGACGATCGCGACCAGCTCCCCGGCGCCGACGTGCAGCGACACCCCGCCGAGCGCCCGGACGCCGCCCGGGTACTCCTTGGTCACCTCGCGCAGCTCGATCATTTCGGCACCCCCACGACGGTGCCCTCGGCGACGCCCGCGCCGGACACCTCGACGCGCCCGTCGGCGAACAGCCCGGTCTTCACCGGGACGTACGACGACGTCGAGCCCTTCACGACCTCGACGCCGAACCCGCCCTCCGACAGCGCGACCAGCGCGGTGACCGGGACCGTCAGCACCTCCTTGCGGGCGCCCGCGGTGAAGGTGACGTCGACGGCGGCGAGCGCGTACCTCGCCGCGGCCTTGCGCGCCTTCGACGACCGCAGCCAGATCATCACCTCGACCTTCGTGGACGGGTCGGCGCCCTGCCCGTCGCCCGGCTTGATCACCGTGGAGACCTCGTCGATCCGCCCGCTCACCGTCGTGTCGTCGGGGAGCGTGACCTCGACCGCGGCGCCCTTGCGGGCCATCCGCTGGTCGGTCGTGTCCAGTTCGACGGTGACGGCCTTGTCGGTGCCGGTGTAGGTGAGCACCTTCCCCCCGGGGCCGGTCGGGTCCCCGGCATTCGCCTGGAGACTGTCGATCCGGACGGGTTCCGGCGCGAACACCACCCGGCCCAGCTCGACCGTTCCGGTCTCGTCGAGGCCGAGGTCGTCCTGCCATTTCTCGACGGCGTCGGCGGTGTCGGCGGTGTACTCCTTGTCGACGGTGAATCCGTCATAGCCGAGCGCTTTCAGGTTCTTCTCGAAACGCTCGACGTCCGCCCCCTCGGTGCCGATCCGCAGCGGACGGTACGCCGGTTTCGACCCGTACATGAGGACGACCGGATCGCCGTCCACCTCGTACAGGGCCTGGCCCCGCTTGATGACGTCGCCGCTCTCGGGGACCTTGGTCAGCGTGCCCTGGAGCCGGCTCGTCGCGGTGTAGGTGGGGCCGTAGCCGAGCGAGCCGTCCTCGGTCTGCTCGTCCTTCAGCGTCTGCCGCGTGACCTGCGTCGTGTTCGGCGGAAGGGCGGTCGCCCGGTCCTTGCCGGAATCGCCTCCGGTGTTCAGCGCGACGGCGGCCGCACCGCCCGCGACGGCCACCGCGGCCGCCGCCGCGAGGACGGCCCGCCGGCCGGGACGGCGCCGCCGCGCGCGGCGCCTGTCGTCCTCGGGCGCCCGCTCCCCGGGCGCCCGCTCCCCGAGGGCCGTCACTTCGGGCCGCCCGCCATGATGTCCTTGCACTTCTGCTGGGCGTTGTTGAAATCGGGGTCCTCGGACAGCTTCTTGTCCATGATGATCCCCTGCTGGCCCGGCTTCGGGTCGGGGAAGTCCTCGACGCCGTTCTTGCGCATGCACTCGGCGAATTTCCCGACCTGCTCCTGCATTTTCGGATCCGGCTTCGCGGCGCCGTTCTCCATCGGGTTGTACTGGCGGCACGCCTCCTGCGCCTTGTCGACCTTCTCCTTCGGCGTGCTGCCGTCGAGCTTGAGCGTCACGCGCCCGCCCTGCGGGTCGTCCATCGGAACGCCGTGCTCGCGCATGCACTGGGCGTACTTCACCCCCATCCCCTGCGGGTCGGCGCTCTTGGACGCGGTGGCCTGCTTGCCGCCGCCCGCCGACGCCACCCCGCCGTCCCCGCCGTCCTTCGACCCGCAGCCGGTCAGCGCGAGCGCCATCACCAGCGGCAGCGCCGCAAGGGCGCCCTGGGTGCGCAGTCGCATGTCTCGTCCCCTCGTTCGGCGGCCGGACGTGCTCCGGCCGGACGAGGAGCGATGCAACGCGGCCGCACGTTTCCCCACCGTTTCCGCCCGCCCCGGCCACGGCCCTTACGGCGAGGAAACACACCGCCCGGCACCATCGGCGGTCTGGACCTGGCGGAGGGAACGGCATGCGGGTGCTGGTGGTGGAGGACGAGCGGCTCCTCGCGGACGCGATCGCGGAATGGCTGCGGGACGAGGCGCACGCCGTCGACCTCGCGCACGACGGGGCGTCCGCCCTCGAACGCGCGGGCGTCAACGACTACGACGTCGTCGTGCTGGACCGGGACCTGCCCGTCGTGCACGGCGACGACGTCTGCCGGCAGCTGGTCACGGCGGGCGCGGCGGCGCGGGTGCTGATGCTGACCGCCGCCGCCGAGATCACCGACCGGGTCGCCGGGCTCGGCCTCGGCGCCGACGACTACCTGACCAAGCCGTTCGCGTTCGCCGAGCTGGCCGCCCGGGTCCTCGCCCTCGGCCGCCGGTCCCGGCCCGCCGCGCCGCCGACGCTGTGCCGCGCGGGGATCACCCTCGACCCGGCGCGCCGCGAGGTGTTCCGCGACGGCCGGTACGTCCCGCTGGCGCGCAAGGAGTTCGCCGTCCTGGCCGAGTTGCTGCGCGCGGACGGCGCGGTCGTGTCCGCCGAGCAGCTGCTGGAGAAGGCGTGGGACGAGCACGCCGACCCGTTCACCGGCGCGGTCCGGCTGACCGTCCTGAAGCTGCGCCGCAAGCTCGCCGAGCCGCCCGTCATCGAGACCGTCAAGGGAGCGGGGTACCGGATCCCGTGAAGATCCCCGCGATCGGCCGGCCGCGCCGCGTGTCGCTGCGCGCCCGCCTCACGCTGACCTACGGCGGCCTGTTCCTCGCCGCCGGCCTGGTGCTCCTCGGCGCCACGTACGCGCTGTTCACCCAGCAGGTCGACCGGGCCGGGACGAAGGTCCTCGCCCGCGTCACGCAGGACAAGGACGCCTCCGGCGGCGGCCGGACCGTCGTGGAGCGGGGCGCGGCCCCCCGGGAGGGCTCGGACGGCTCGGTGTCGCCGTTCGACCTGGAGACACAGGCCCGCAAGCAGCACGACGAGCTGCGCGCCGCCGCGACGCAGTCCCTCGTCACGCAGGGCTCGATCGCGCTGCTGGTCGTCGGCGGGGCCGCGATGGCGTTCGGCTGGTTGATCGCCGGCCGCGTCCTGACCCCGCTGCACCGGGTGACCGAGACGGCGCGGCGGATCGCCGCCGCGCCCGCCGCCGACCGCGTCCTGCACGAGCGGATCGCCCTGCACGGGCCGCACGACGAGGTCAAGGAGCTGGCCGACACCTTCGACACGATGGTGGAGCGGCTCGACCGGTCGTTCGACGGGCAGCGCCGCTTCGTGGCGAACGCCTCGCACGAGCTGCGCACCCCGCTGACGCTCGGCCGCGCGCTGGTCGAGGTCGCGATGCACCGCAAGACGGCGTCCCCGGACGTGCTGCGGCTCGGCGAGGACCTGCTGCAGATCACTTCGCGGCACGAGCGCCTCATCGGCGGGCTGCTGCTGCTCGCCCGCTCGGAGAACGAGATCACCCGCCGCGCCCCGGTCGACCTCGCGGACGTGGTCGGGCACGTCGCCGCGCGGACCGCGCCGGAGGCCGAGCAGACCGGGATCGGCGTCAAGACGGAACCGTCCGAGGCCATGACCAGCGGCGACGCGCTTCTGCTCGAACGCGTCGTGGAAAACCTCGTCGAGAACGGCATCCGGCACAACACGGGCGAAGGCGGCTGGGTCCGGGTCACGTCCGGCACGCGGGGCGGGCGCGCCGTCCTGGAGGTCGCCAACTCCGGCCCGCACGTCCCGTCCTACGAGGTGCCGGGCCTGTTCGAGCCGTTCCGCCGCCTCGACGCCGACCGCGTCGTCACCGCCAAGGGCGCGGGCCTCGGCCTGTCCATCGTGCAGTCGATCGTCCGCGCCCACGACGGCGAGGTCACCGCCCGCCCCCGCCCCGAAGGCGGCCTCCAGGTCACCGTGACCCTGCCCGCGGCCCCGGCCTGACCCGGTCCGGCGAATTCCCGCGCCACCGGGGGGCATATCCCGGCGTTATGACCTACTGACATTTCCCCACTTTCGCCGCAAATGGGAATGTGATGGCGTTGCTTCGGCCTCGCGCACGGCAGTTTCCGTCCGGAGAATCCACCCCGGCACCGGAGGGAATTGCACGGCTCCCCGTGCGCGAGGCGCTCTTCGGCACGCCGGGAGAAAAGGCGGAAGCGAATGAGAACGCGTACCCGGTCCGCCCGGGCACGGTGGCGGCTCGCGTGCGGGGCCGCCGCCGCGGCGGGCGCCCTCACCGCCGCGGCCGGCACCGGAGTCGCCGCGGCCGGCGAACTCCCGATCACCCAGCAGGTGCAGCAGCAGGACCAGTGGTGCTGGGCCGCCAGCGGGCTGACGATCGCGAAGTACTTCGGCGTCGGCAACGTCAGCCAGAACGACTTCTGCAACCTCGCGCGGGGGTACCCGCGGGGCGGTTACTGCCCGAACCAGGCCGGGCAGCTGCAATGGGACCAGCGCGCGTTCCAGGCGCTCGGCCTGAGCCCCGGCTACGTCAGCGGGCCCCTCTCGTTCCAGGGCGTGGAAAGCGAGATCGACGGGCGGCGGCCCGTCCAGACCGGAATCTACTGGAGCGCCGGCGGCGGGCACTCGCAGGTCATCTACGGCTACGACCCGTACAGCCGGACCATCTCCTACGGCGACCCGTGGCCGTCCAGCCCGCGGTACTCCGAAATGGCCTACAGCAGTTACGTCAGCAATTACCAGTTCCAATGGGCCCAGGCCCTGTCGGGGATCGGTGGTTGAGATGCGCACCTCAGCGAAGCTCGCCGCGGGAGCGGTGACCGCCGGCCTCGGCGTCACGATGGTCGCGGGCACCGGGACGGCGCTGGCCGACGGCCCGTCCCCCGCGGACACGGCGGCCGCCGCCAAGGTCGCCGCCTCGCCCGCCGCCAGGGAGCGGCTCGCGACCTTCTTCGTCCACCTCGACCAGCACCAGCGGGGCGAGTTGACGGACCAGGCCGTCAGCAAGGCCGCGAAGGCGGCGAAGGCGCCGGCGCTGGACGGCGCGGTCCGCCCCGTCTACACGCTGAACCCGGCGTTCGTGCAGGGGCGGGACGCGTCCGTCGCCGCGTTCGCCTACCTCGCGGTCGGCGCGCACTCGGCGACCGGCCAGCACGCCACGATGTGGCTGGTCAAGCAGGGCGCGGGCTGGAAGGTCATGAACGTGATCTCCGGCACCGACGAGGCCGCCTACCCGGCGCGGGCCGGCGGCGGCACGGTGTTCACCGAGCCGCAGATCAACGCCTGGTACCGGCTCAAGGACGGCCGGGTCACCGGCCTCAACTCCACCGCCACGACGTCGGTAGGGAAACGCGGCGTGGCGGTGGCGGCGTACCGGAACCTGGTTCGCGCCCGGTACGCCGACAAGCTCCCGGGATCGTCCTACCAGCGGTCCGGGAGGCTCGGCGGCTACACGCCCCGCACGGGCGTGGGAACGGGGAGCGACGGCGGAGGCACGACCCTCCTCCTGCCGGCGCTCGGCGCCTGCGGCGCGCTGGCCGCGGCGGCCGGCATCGTCGCGGCCCATCGCAGGCGCGTCCCCCGGTAGCCGCCGTCCGCGGGTTCCCGTCCCCCTCCTGGAACCCGCGCCTCGGGGCGTGTCCTGCGGGTCCTGCGCGGTCCGCGGGACGCGCCCCGCGAACCCGCGTCAGGCGGGGAGGGAGGGGTGGGCTTCGGGGTGCTCGTCCCACCACTCGCCGTAGACGCGCTGGGCGCGGACGAGCTCCATGTAGACGTCGGCGAAGACGTCGCGCAGCCGCAGGGCGGCGTCCTCGGCCTCGGGGCGCCAGACCAGCACGACGCGCTGGGCGAGCGGGTCGCCGGTGAGCCGCCGGAACGCCATGCCGTCGCGGGGGCCCGCGGTCGGCTGGTAGATGCCGATCGCCCGCCCCGACCGGATGAGCGACGAGGAGATCTGCCAGTCGGTCGCCCAGAACCGCACGCGCGGCTGGAACCCGGCGGCGGCGCAGGCGGCGCGGAAGTAGGCCGGCCACGGGCCGTCGTCCAGCGGGTCGTCGATCCAGTCGTGCTCGGCCAGCTCGGCGAGGGCGACGGTGCGTCCGGCGGCCAGCGGGCTCGCCGCCGACATCCCGACCAGCGCGGGCTCGCGCTCCACCAGCACCAGCCGCCGCAGCCCCTCCCTGACCGGGCGGCCGTGCCCGACCGGCTCCTGGAACAGCCCGATGTCGAGGGCGCCGGAGGCCAGCAGCGCCGGGATGCGGCCGCCGCCCGGGTCGACGCGCAGGTGCAGCCGCGCGGACGCCGACAGCTCGCCGAGGTGGTCGCTCAGCCGGGTCAGCGCCGGGCACGCCTGCACCCCGACCCGCAGCGACGGCACGGACGCCGGGTCGCGGCGATGCGCCAGCGCGGCGTTCAGATCGTCGATGCAGGCCAGCGCCGCGCGCGCCCGCGTCGCGACCTCCGCGCCGACCGGCGTCGGCAGGACCCCCTCCGGGGAGCGGACGAACAGCTGCACGCCGAGGTGGCCCTCGACGCGGCGCAGCATCGTGCTGACGGCGGGCTGGGTGAGGCCGAGGCGGGCGGCGGCCTTGCTGATGCTGCCGGTCGCCGCGACGGCCTCGATCATCCTCAGGTGGTGGGGGCCGAGATCCACGAGCGCACGCTCCTACCCGCGTCTGCCCCGTCCGACGAAGTCAGCGGAATGGTAACCCCGAGGGGCGCGCGGATGAATGGAAATGCGTGCCAATCCGGCCGCCCTGGGACGGGGGTCAGTGCGCGGCGTAGCGGAGTTCGCGCGGGCTCACCCCGAACCGGCGGCGGAACGCGGTGCTGAGCGCGCTGGCCGAGGAGAACCCGGCGGCGTGCGCGAGGTCGGTGATGGTGACGTCGCGGTCCTGCGGGTTGCGCAGCCGGTCCCGGACGAGCCGCAGCCGCTCCTCGCGGATCAGCTCGCGCGGCGTCGTCCCGGCGTGCTGGAGGGCGAGCTGCACCTGGCGCAGCGACCAGCCGAGGTCCTGGGCCACGGCGGCGCCGGTGAGGCCGGGCTCGGTGGCGTGCTCGCGCACGTACCGGCGCACCACCGCCTCGACCTCGGCGAGGTGGCCGGGCGCGGCGGGCCGCTGCCGCTCGGCGACGATGACGCAGAGCAGCTCGGTGATCCGGTCGCAGGCGGCGTCGAACTGCGCGGCGCTGAGGGCGCGGCGCTCCTCGCCGACGGCCCGCACCATGTCGGCGACGACGCGGCCGAGGCCGGCGGACAGGTCGAGGCCGGTGGCGACCGGCGACGGGCGGCGCAGCCGGCGGTCCATCTCGCGCGCCGGGATCGTCATGACGAACGCCCTGGCGGAGCCGTCGCGGCGGCCCCCGTCCTGCGGGCGGACGGCGCTCGGCCCGTGCCCGGACGCGATGCCGATCCGGAACGGCTCGGCCAGCGTGACGAGGCCGCCGGTGCCGGGGCGCAGCCGCGCCTCCCGGCCGTCCTGGACCAGGGTCAGCTCGCCGTCGAGCGGCAGCAGGAAGCGGTAGCCGTCGGCGCGCTCGCGGTGCGCCTGGCCGGCGGTGCGGACGCAGTCGATCTGCTCCGACCAGCACAGGACGAGCCGGTAGGCGCCGTCGTCCACCCCTGCCCTTCCGCCGTGCCGCACCCGGGCGGGCGCCGCCGAGCCGGCGTCGGGGACGCGCTGATCAGGGCGGCCCGCCGCAGGCGAGGGTAGTACGATCGCCGCCGCCAAATCAGGCGAACACGCCGGAAAGTAACGCGTATCGGACTGCCGGTGATCGTGGCATGCGCCTCGCGGCAAGTTCTCTGCGCGCGGGCACAAGCGCGTCCGCCGCGCCCCGGCCTACGGTCACGAAACCGCGGCGCGTCACCTCCCCGACCTGCGCCGTCGGCACCCGTCCCACCGGCCACGAGACGGTCCGACGCCGGCTCGTCCCGCCCGACCCCCTGCGTCACGAGGATCCGATGGAGCAAACCCTGTTGGCGGCGGCGCTCGTCGTCGTGGCCGCCGCCGGCGTCGCCGCCGCCGTCCAGCTGGCGCGCCAGCGGCGGCTGACCGCCGAGCTCCGCGACCAGAACGCCGCCCTCGCGGCCGGCGTCGAACTGCGCGACAAGGAGCTGCGGCACCTCGCCGATGTCCGGCTGCCCGAGCTGATGGACTCGCTCCACAACCCGGGCATGCGCGTCGCCGGCCCCCTGCACGACCTCACCCGCAAGGCGCCCGCCTTCGGCCAGTCCCTGCAGACGGTGATGGACCTGTTCGCCGGGTCCGCCGACCGGGTCAGGGCGCGGGCCGACCAGTCCGCCAAGTCGACCCTCCGCGCGATGATGCGCGCCGTGCAGAGCCTCGCCAACGAGCAGCAGCTCGCCATCTCCTCGATGCAGGAGCGGCACGACGACCCCGACGTGCTCGACGGCCTGCTCCGCATCGACCACATGAACGCCCAGCTCGGCCGGCGCGCGCAGGCCACCGCCGTGCTGTGCGGGTCGTGGCCGGGCCAGCAGCGCTCGGCGTCCTCGATGACCGACGTGGTGCGCGGCGCGACCTCCCGGATCCGCGACTACCTGCGGATCAACCTGGAGGGACCGGTGAACGTCGCGATCACCAGCCGGGCGGTCGAGCCGGTCGTGCTGACGCTCGCCGAGCTGCTCGACAACGCCGCCCGCCACTCCCGCCCGGACACCGCCGTCGAGGTCAACTTCCGCACCGCGCACAACGGCGTCGCCATCACCATCGACGACGCGGGCGTCGCGATGGACGCCGAGGAGCTCCAGCGCGCCGCCGAGCTGCTGTCCGGCGAGACGTCGGTGGACGTGCACCGGCTCGGCGACCCGCCGCGCGTCGGGTTCGCCGTCGCGGGGGTGCTCGCCGCCCGGTACGGGTTCTCGGTGTCGGTCGACTCGCGGTCCCCCTACGGCGGCGTGCGCGCCGTCGTGTTCGTGCCGAGCTCGCTGCTCACCGAGGTGCCCGACGGCCCTCGGACGCGGCCCGCCGCGTCCGGCGGCGCCGAGGGCGGGCAGGCCGCGGCCGCGCCGGACGTCCCGTCCACCGAGCACGGGCTGCCCAAGCGCAGCCGCGTCGCGGTCGCCGACCGCGCCCCCGAACCGGACGAGCCGGACGCGCCCGCCCCGGCCGCCTGGGCCGCGCCGGTGCGCCCGGCGCGCGAGACCGCCGCCGGGCTCGGCGCCTGGCAGCGCGGCACCCGGTCCGGCCGCGCGGGCACGCCGCCCGCCGGCACTCCGGTGCCGCCGCCGAGCGTTGAAGGAAAGGACCTGCGGCCATGAACGAGGGGTGGAACGGCGCGATGGACGACGGCACGAACCGGCTCGGGTGGATGCTCGACGACGCCCTGCGGATGCCGGAGACGCGGTACGCGATCCTGCTGTCGGCCGACGGGCTGCTGATGGCCCATTCGGAGCGCATCGGGCGGGACGAGGCGGAACGGCAGGCGGCCGGCATGTCCGGGCTGCAGTCGCTGGCCCGCAGCACCGCCGAGTTCTGCGGCGACGCGGGCACGACGTGGCGGCAGACCGTCAGCGAGTTCGACGACGGGTACGTGTTCCTCGTCGCGGCGGGGCCGGGCGCCTACCTGGCGGTGTCGGCGACGCAGCACGTGGACATGGAGACGGTGTCGTTCCGGCTCCAGGAACTGGTGCAGCGGCTGGGCAAGGAGCTGACCAGCCCGCCGCGCCCGGGCGCGGACAGCGTCGCATGAGCCGCCGCCGCGACGAGCGGGCGCTGGTCCGGCCGCACGTGGTCACCGGCGGCCGGGCGCACCCGTCCCGCAATGTGTTCGACCTGGTCACGCTGGTGATCTCGGCCGGCGACCTGCCCCGGCGGGGGCTGTCCCCGGAGAAGCTGCGGATCGTGGAGCTGTGCCGGGGCGGCGCGCTGTCGGTCGTGGAGATCGCCGGGCATCTGGCCCTGCCCGTCGGGGTCACGAAGGTGCTGCTGTCCGACCTGGTCGACAGCGGCCACCTCACCACGCGGGCGCCGGCACCGGCCGCCCCGACGTCCCGGACCCGGCTCCTGCAGGAGGTGCTCGATGGACTCCGCGCAAGTCTCTGACACGGGCGTGGCCGGCGGCGGGACCTACCTGCGGGAGACCGTCCGGACCGCCGTCAAGATCCTCATCGTGGGGCACTTCGCGGTCGGCAAGACGACCTACGTCGGGACGCTGTCGGAGATCCGGCCGCTGCGCACCGAGGAGCGGATGACGCAGGCCGGCGCCACCGTCGACGACCTGGCCGGCGTCCGCGACAAGACGACGACCACCGTCGCGATGGACTTCGGCCGGCTCACGCTGAGCGACGACCTCGTCCTGTACCTGTTCGGCGCGCCCGGCCAGAAGCGCTTCACCCGGCTCTGGAACGACCTGGCGCGCGGCGCGCTCGGCGCGCTGATCCTGGTGGACACCGCGCGGCTGCAGGAGTCGTTCGCCGTCATGGACATCGTGGAGAGGCAGGGGCTGCCGTACGCGGTGGCGGTGAACCGGTTCGACGGGTCGCCGGAGTTCCCCGACGAGGAGGTGCGCGAGGCGCTCGACCTCGCGCCGTCCACGCCGCTCGTCACCTGCGACGCGCGGGAGCGGACGTCCTCCACGCACGCGCTGATCGCGCTCGTCGACCACCTGCTCGCGCTCGGCCAGGAGGCCCCGTGACCGTCGACCAGACCCGCCCCGCGGACGGCGCCGCCGGCGACGGCGGGGAACCCGGACGGCTCTACGGGCCGGAGTTCGCCGCCGACCCCCGCCGGGTGTACGACGCGCTGCGCGCGCACGGCGCGCTCGCGCCCGTCGAGATCTCCCCCGGGGTCCCCGCGACGCTCGTCATCGGCTACGACGCGGCGCTGGAGGTCATGCGGGAGGCGGAGACCTTCCCGCGGTGCAGCACGGTGTGGGAGGCGTCGGTGGGACCGGAGTGCCCGGTGCTGCCGATGATGATGAGCCGGCCCAACGCCCTGTTCACCAACGGCGCCACGCACGCGCGCCTGCGCGCGGTGATCAAGGAGAGCCTGGACCGCGTGGACCCCGCCGCGCTGCGCGAGCACACCGAGGGCGCCGCGACGACGCTGATCGACGGGTTCGCCGGCGCGGGCGAGGCCGACCTCATCGGCGGGTACGCGCGCGTGCTGCCGCTGCTGGTGTTCCGGGAGCTGTTCGGCTGCCCGCCCGAGATCGGGGACCGGCTCGTGCGCGGCATGAGCGGGATCTTCGACGGCGTCTCCCCGGAGCAGGCCAACGCCATGCTCGGGCAGGCCGCGCGGGACCTGGTCGCGCTGAAGCGGGAGAGCCCCGGCGCGGACGTGACGTCCTGGATGATGAGCCATCCCGCCGAGCTCGACGACGACGAGATGGCCGAGCAGATCGTGCTGCTGCTGGGCGCCGGTACCGAGCCGGAGCAGAACCTCATCGCCAACGGCATGCGGCTGCTGCTGTCGGACGACCGGTTCGGCGGCGACCTGTCCGGCGGCAGCCTCCCCGTCGAGGACGCCCTCGACGAGATCCTGTGGACCGACCCGCCGCTGGCGAACTACAACACCGCCTTCCCGCGGCACGACCTCGACTTCCACGGCCACCGGCTGCCCGCCCACCAGCCCGTGCTGATCTCGTACGCGGCGGCGAACACCGACCCGTCCCGCGCCTCGCACGCCCGGACGGGCAACCGCGCCCACCTGGCCTTCGGCGCGGGCCCGCACACCTGCCCGGCCAAGGGGCACGCGCGCCTCATCGCGTCCGCCGCGATCGAGATGCTCCTCGACCGGCTCCCCGACATGGAGCTGGCGGTCCCCGCCGAGGAGCTGGAATGGCGGCCCGGCCCGTTCCACCGCGCGCTGGTCGCCCTGCCGGTGAGGTTCCCCCCGCAATGACCGAAGCGCCTGTCACGGCCGACCGCGTGCCCATGTACGGGCCGGAGTTCGCGGAGGCGCCCGAACGCGTCTACGCGCGGATGCGGGAGCACGGCGACCTCGCGCCCGTCGAGCTGGCGCCGGGGATCCCGGCGACGCTCGTCATCGGCTACGACGCGGCGCTGGAGGTGCTGCGCGACCCGGCGACGTTCCCGAAGGACGCGCGGCGCTGGCAGGCCGGGGTGCCCGCGGACTGCCCGGTGCTGCCGGTGATGATGTGGCGGGAGAACTGCCAGGCGGCGGACGGCCCGGCCCACGCGCGGCTGCGGTCCGCGGTGACCGACGGCCTCGCGCGCGTCGACCCCGCGGCGCTGCGCGAGAACGTCGAGCGCAACGCCGACCTCGTCATCGACGGCTTCGCCGGGGACGGGGAGGTCGAGCTGATCGCCGGGTACGCCCGAATGCTGCCGACGCGGGTGGTGCTGGAGCTGTTCGGCTGCCCGCCGGACATCGGCGAGCGGATGCTGACCGGGCTCGGCGGCATCCTCAACGGCGTCGACGCCGAGGCGAGCAACGCGATGCTCGGCGGCGCGACGATGGAGCTCGTCGCGCTGAAGCGGGAGAGGCCGGGCGCGGACGTGACGTCGTGGCTGCTGTCCCACCCGTCCGAGCTGACCGACGCGGAGATGCTGCACCAGCTCGTGACGCTGCTCGGCGGCGGCGTCGAGCCGGAGCAGAACCTCATCGCCAACGGCATGCGGCTGCTGCTGTCGGACGACCGGTTCGGCGGTGACCTGTCCGGCGGCAGCCTGCCCGTAGAGGACGCCCTCGACGAGATCCTGTGGACGGACCCGCCGATGGCGAACTTCGGGATCACCTATCCGCGGCAGGACGTCGAGTTCCGGGGCCGCGTGCTGCCGAAGGACCAGCCGGTCGTCATCTCCTACGCCGCCGCCAACACCGACCCGTCGCGGGCGGCCGCCGGACGCGCCGGCAACCGCGCCCACCTGGCGTTCAGCGCCGGCCCGCACACCTGCCCGGCCAAGGGCCAGGCGCGGCTCATCGCGTCCGTGGCCATCGAGAAGCTCCTCGACCGGCTCCCCGACATGGAGCTGGCGGTCCCGGTGGACGAGCTGGAATGGCGTCCCGGCCCGTTCCACCGGGCGCTCACCGCGCTGCCCGTCCGCTTCCCGCCGGAGGCGCCCCGCCCGTGACAGACGGCGCCCCGGCCGTGGCGGACGGGGACTCGCCGGCGGCCGCGCGCAGGGCGCCGACCACCGCGGCGAGCTGGGTCAGCAGCCCCGCCAGGCTGGTCTGGTCGGCGCCGTTGACGGTCACGGTGCGCAGCTCGTCCGGCTTCGGCAGCCGCTCCAGGATGTCGGGCAGCCGGGCGATGAGGCGCGCCTGGATCGCGGCGGGCGTCTGCTCGTTGTCCATCGCGGCGCGGGCCCGGTCGCGCTCCAGCCCCAGCAGCGCCGTCTCGTGCTGGGACCGCGCCCGCGTCTCCTGGATCACCAGCTCGCCCTCGACCCGCAGCCGGTTCAGCTCGTGGTCGCGCTCGATCCGCAGCCGCCCCGTCTCGGCCTCCTCCGCGTGCCGCTCGCGCTCCATCCGCAGCGCGTGCCGCGTCGTCTCCGTCTCCAGCTCGGCGACCTCGCGGGCGTCGTCGTGCTCGCGGCGGGTCCGGCGCTGCTTCTCGGCGGCCTCGGTGTCGAACCGCTGCGCCTCGTTGCGCGACCGCAGCTCCGCCAGCTCCCGCTCGTGCTCCAGCCGCTGCGTCTCCTTCACCCGCTCGGCCGCCATCTCCCGCTGCGCGACGGCCTCCTCCGCCTCCAGCTCCGCCAGCCGCGCGATCCGGCCCTGCTCGGCCCGGTACGGCTTCTGCAGGTTCTCCCACAGCCGCGACGAGCTGACCACCGCCTCCTTGATCTGCACGGTGACGATCCGCAGCCCGAGCCCCCGGTCGCTGTGGTCCTCGCCCTCGGCGACGGCGCGCAGCCGCGCGGTCAGCTCCTCGATGATCGGCTGCTTGTCGCTCAGCACGTCCCGCACGCCCATGCTGGAGACCTTGTCCTTGATCGCCGCCTCGGCCTGCTCGCGGAGCTGCAGGTTCACCACCCGCATCGGGTCCTGCGCGTCGCCGAAGTCGAGCTTGCGGTACGCGGTCGCGAAGTCCTGGATGATCCACTGGACGTAGCCCTGGACGAGGACGCCCTGCAGCTCGCTGCAGATGCAGTAGGCGTTGATCAGGATGGTCTGCGTCGCGCCCGGCACCACCAGGAACGAGTCCGTGGACGGGTTGAACCGGAACGACACCCCCAGCCCGATGTGCAGCGGTTCCGCGCGCCCCCGGCGGGTGTGCACGACGAAGGCGTTCGGCGGGACCAGCACGTTCTTCCAGCGCCAGAACCCCTTGACCCGCACCTCGACCGGGCCCGCCTCGGCGTGCTCGGGGGACGCGGCGGGCGCGGCGCCGAGCGCGCGGTCGCGCTTGGCCAGCGGCCCCGGCGGCGGCGCCGCGCCGGGCGGCGGCGGGGCCGTGCGGCGCGACCTCAGGCCGTCCTCCAGGACGGCCTGCTGGGCGACGACCTTCTCCAGGTAGGTGTTGCCACCGTCGTTGGCGCTCATCTTCTCCTCGTCGGGTATCCCGTGGCGTCGACGGGCGGGGTCGGCCCGAACTCGTCGGCGCAGGCTCCGGCCAGCGTCTCGATCCCCGCGGCGACCTCCACGTCCGCCCGCCAGCGAGCCGGGAGGGCCCCGGTGCCGTGCATCGCGCCGACGAGATTGCCGCAGATCGCGCCGGTGGAGTCGCTGTCGCCCGAGTGGTTCACGGCGAGCAGCAGCCGGCGGGCCGCCTCGCCTTCGGACGGCATCGGGACGAGGGCGGCGTAGACGGCGATGGCGAGCGCCTCCTCCCCCGTCCAGCCCGCGCCGAGCGCCTCCAGCCGCTCGGGCGACGGCGGCCCGCCGCGGCGGGCCAGGTCCACGGCGGCGTCGAGGGCCGCGGACGTCTCGCCGTGCCCGTCCTGCGTCTCGAGCTGCTCGCGGGCGATGTCGAGGGCCTCCGGCAGGTCGCCGCCGCGCACCAGCACCCACACCGTCGCGGCGAGGACGCCCGCCGGGAGGTGGCCGCTGGGATGGCCGTGCGTGAGCGCCGCCGCGTCCCGGCCGATGCGGAACGCGCTCTCGGCGCCCCCTCCCCACGGCGGGAAGCCGCAGGGCGCCGCCCGCATCACGCCGCCGCACCCCTTCGAGTCGTTGATGGGCTCGTCGACCGTGCCGAGCGGCCACCCCGACCGCTGCCGTTCCGCCGCCTTCAGCAGGGCGGAGATGGTGCTGCGGCCCGGCCCGCGGCGCGCCATCAGCGCGTGCTCCGGCTGCGGGAACCGCCAGATGCCGCCCATGCCCTGGTCGGGGAACACCTCCCCCTGGCCCTTCAGCCACCTCAGGTACGACTCCTGGAGCATGCCCATCGTGGCGCCGCCGATCCCGCGCTCGCGGGCCCGTAGGAAGTCCTCGACCAGCGCGTTCGCGGTGAACATCGTCAGCTGCGTGTCGTCGGTGATCGCGCCGGCGCCGAAGCGCTCGTCGACGAAGCCGGTCACCCCGTCCGGGCCGTGCCGCGCCCGGATCCGGTCGAGCGTCAGCCCCTCGACGGGCGCGCCGAGCGCGTCGCCGATCGCGCCGCCGAGCAGGCACCCGTGCAGCCGGTCCGGGTCGGGGTTCGCCGGGAAGCGCGGCGGCGGAGGCGGAGAGAAGGACGGGGGCGGCGAGAAGGACGGGGGCGGGGAGGAAGGGGGTGGCGGCGGCACGGACGGCGGCGGCATGGCGGACACTTTAGTGCGCGGTGAACCTTCCGCCCCGGTCCGCGCGTATCTCCCGCCGTGGCAACGCAACCGCGGCAGGCGCCCGGGATCGACCGGCCCGTCCTCCTGACGGCGGCGCTCGCGGCGTCCCTGCTCGTCCTCGCGCTGGTCATACGGCTCGGAGGGTCGCTCGGAGCCGCCGCCGCGCCCGGGCTGTCGGAGGCCGGCGCGCTGACCGAGACCGGCCTCACCGTCGCCAAGCTGGGCGTGAACGCCGCGTCAACCATGACGGTCGGCTGGCTGCTCGCCGCCGCCGTGTACGTCCCGGCGACGGACACCGCGCGCCGGTGCCTGCGGGCCGCGTCGCTGAGCGCGCTGGCCTGGGCGCTGTGCACGCTCGCGCTCGCCGCGTTCAGCGTCTCCGACCTGTTCGGGATCGGGCTCACCGGCATCAGCGGCGACATGCTGCGGACGTTCCTCCTCGACCTGCCGCAGGGCCGGGCACTGGTCCTCGTCTTCGCGGCCGCCGCCGCGCTCTGGTGGGCGGCCCGGCTGCCCGCCGCCCCCGGCGCGGCCGGATACCTGCTGCTCGGCGCGCTCGCCGGGCTCATGCCGCCGCTGTTCACCGGCCACGCCGCGACCGGATCCCACCACGCCCTCGCCGTCTACAGCCTCGCCGCCCACATCGCGGGCGCGTCGCTGTGGACCGGCGGGCTCGTGGCGCTCGTCCTCCTCGCGCCGGAGATCCGGGACCGGCTGCCCGGCGTCGTGGAGCGGTACAGCGGGCTCGCGCTGGTCGCGTTCACCGTCGTCGGAGTGAGCGGCGCGGTGAACGCGTGGATCCGGCTCGGCGGCCCGCACCTCGGGTCGCGCTACGGCGCGCTGGTGGCGGCGAAGGCCGCCGCGCTCGTCGCCCTCGGCGCGATGGGCTGGTGGCACCGCCGCGCCACGATCCCGGTACTGGCGTCGGCGCCCCGGCCGTTCGTCCGGCTCGGGTCGGCGGAGATCGTCGCGATGGCCGCGACGATGGCGCTGGCGACCGGCCTGTCGCGGACGCCGCCGCCCGAGGTCTCGCCCGGCACCATCGACGCGGTCGCCCTGCGGCTCGGCTTCCCGCTGCCCGGTCCCGCCGGCGTCGGCGCATACCTGACGCACTGGTGGATCGACCCGTTGTTCCTGGTGCTCGTCCTCGCCGGGGCCGTCCTGTACGGGATCGGGGTGCTGCATGCGGGGAGCTGGCCTGTTCGCCGTAGCGTGGCGTGGGCAGCGGGATTGAGCGTCCTGCTGTTCGCCATGGGCAGCGGCATCGCTCGCTACAGCATGGTCCTGTTCAGCGCCCACGCCTTGCAGCACGTACTAGTCGGAGTGGTCGCCCCCATACTGCTCCTGTATGGACGTCCCTCACGGCTCGTACCTGCGGGCTCGCTGCTCGCCGCCGTCCTCGACAGCCGGGGCGTGCGGTTTCTCAGGGAACCGGTCGTGTCCTCAGTGCTGTTCCTGCTGAGCCTCTACGCGTATTACGTCTCGCCTCTCTTCGGTGCGTCGCTCGCCAACCATGCGCTGCACTCGCTGGCCATGGCGTGCTTCCTCGGCATCGGCCTCGCGTTCTTCAGCAGCGCGCGCGTGCCGCTCGTCCTGCCGCTGCTGCTGGTCGCGGCCGGGATCGTCCTCATGCTGGACGGGACCGTCCTCGGCGGCGGCTGGTACGAAGGTCTCGGACGCCGCTGGGGCGCAGCTCCCCTGGACGACCAGCACGCGGGCGCCGCGATCCTGTGGGCCGCCGCCGCGCCCGCCGCGCTGTTCCACCTCGTCCGGCGGCTCCGCCCCGCGGCACGGCTCCGTCCCGCGGCGCGGGTCCGCCTCACACGACGAGGACGATCTTCCCCGCCACCCGTCCCGTCTCGCTGAGCCCGTGCGCCTTCGCCGCCTCGTCCAGCGGCAGCACCTCGTCGACCACGGCCCGCACCCCGCCGCGGACGGCGTCGGCCAGGTCCGCGCCGGACGGGGTGAAGCCGAACTCCACGAACCGCAGGCCCCGCTCGTCCGCCAGCGGCCGCACCTCCGTCCGGTCGGGGCCGGTGCCGCGCACGTCGACGAGCAGCCCGCCCGGCTTCAGCGTCCGCAGCGACCGGGGCCCGTAGTCGCCGGCGATCGGGTCCAGGACCACGTCGACGTCCCGGACGGTCGCGGCGAAGTCGTCCACCGTGTAGTCGACCAGTTCGTCGGCGCCCAGCCCGCGCAGGAACGCGTGCTTGGCGGCCCGCGCCGTGCCCGTCACATGCGCGCCGCGCGCCTTGGCGATCTGCACGGCCAGGTGCCCGACCCCGCCCGCCGCCGCGTGCACCAGCACCCGCTGCCCCGCGCCGACCCCCGCGACCCGGACGAGCGGCTGCCACGCCGTCAGCACGGCGGTCGGCAGCGCCGCGGCGTGCACGAGGTCCAGCCCGTCCGGGACGTGCGCGAGCCGCTCCTGCGGAACCGCGACGAACTCCGCGTACGCCCCGTTCGGCGGCACCGCGTTGCCGAACACCGCGTCGCCCGGCCGGAACGCGGCCGCGCCGCCGCCGACGGCCTCGACCACGCCCGCGACGTCCAGCCCGAGCGTGAACGGCGGCTCCCCGAACCTCCGCACGGCGCCCGAGCGGATCTTCCAGTCCGCCGGGTTCACCCCGGCCGCCGCGACCCTGACCAGCACCTCGCCCGGTCCCGCGTCCGGTCGCGGGACCTCGGCGACCTCCAGCACGTCCGGACCGCCCCACGTCCGCTGCCGCACAGCACGCATCTCCGGCACCCCTTCCGCGGTCACCCGACCGCACGGCGTCCATGCTGGACGAGAACGGTATCCGTTGTGAAGAAGGCACCTGTTTGATATCCAGGTACCTTATGGATACCGCCTCGCACGACCGCCGGCCCCTCGTCTACCGCCACGACTGCCCGTCCCGCACGGTCATCGAGGTCCTCGCCAACAAGTGGACGCTCTACGTGCTCGCCGCCCTGCGCCGCGCTGACGGGCCGATGCGCTTCAACGAGCTGCGCCGCACGCTCGACGGCATCACCCAGAAGATGCTCACCCGGACCCTGCGCGCCCTCGAACGCGACGGCCTGGTCAGCCGCACCGTCTACCCGACCGTCCCGCCGCGCGTCGAGTACGGCCTCACCCCGCTCGGCGCCGAGGTCGGCCACCTGACCGGCGCCATCGCCGACTGGGCCCTCGCCCACGCGCCCGACGTCCTCACCGCCCGGGAGTCCTTCGACGCCCGTCCCGAGCCCGCGCCGCTTGACCTTGACGCGCACGTCAAGGCGTACGGTCGCTGACGGCCACCGAAGGAGGGTCTCCGATGCTGATCGGCGAGCTGGCCGAACGCGCCGGCGTCAGCACCCGCACGCTGCGCTTCTACGAGCAGCAGGGGCTGATCACCGCGCGCCGCGCGCCCAACGGGTACCGCCAGTACGACGAGTCCGACCTGCCGCTCGTCGCGCAGATCCGGTCGCTGCTGGCGGCGGGGTTCACGCTGGAGGAGACCCGCCCGTTCGTGGACTGCCTGCGCTCCGGCCACGCGACCGGTGACGCGTGCCCCGAGCCGGTCGCGGTCTACCGGCGCAAGCTCGCCGAGATCGACGCCGAGATCCGCACCCTCGTCCGGCGCCGTGCCGACGTGGCCGCCCAACTCGCCCGGGCCTGCCCCGGCTGCACCGTCCCCCAGGAGGCGACGAATGATCACGGTGACCAGCGCGACCTTCGACGAGCGGGTGCTGAACGCACCGGGCCCGGTCCTGGTCGACTTCTGGGCCGACTGGTGCCCGCCGTGCAAGATGATCGCGCCGATCCTTGAGCAGCTCGACGCCGAACTCGGCGACCGGCTCACCATCGCCTCGCTCAACGGCGACGAGAACCCCGACATCGCCGCCCGGTACGGCGTCCTCGGCTTCCCCACGCTGACCCTCTACAAGGACGGCGAGGTCGTCCACCAGATGGTCGGCGCCAAGCCCAAGCGCCACCTCCTCGCCGCCCTCGCCCCGCACCTGTGACCCACCGGTCCGGCGGCCGCGCGGCCCGCCGCCGGGACGGCGCGTCCCGGCGGCGGCTCACGCGGCGGCTCACGCGGAGACTCGCGCGGCGGCTCGCGGTCAGGTGAGGAACCCTTCGTAGTTGTGCTGCTGGAGGCGGCTCTCGATCTGCTTGACCGTGTCCAGGGCGACCCCGACCGCGATGAGGATCGTCGTCCCGCCGAAGGGGAACTGGTCCCCGACGTCCAGGAGCGCCAGCGCCGCCATCGGGATGAGCGCGACGAGCCCCAGGTAGAGCGAGCCGGGCGCGGTCACGCGGGTCAGGACGTGGTCGAGGTACTCGGCGGTCGGGCGTCCCGGCCGGATGCCGGGCACGAAGCCGCCGTACTTCTGCATGTTGCCGGCGACCTCCACCGGGTTGAAGGTGATCGCCACGTAGAAGTAGGTGAAGAACACGATGAGCGCGAAGAACGCGCTCATGTGCCACGGGTTCGCCTGGTCGAGATAGGGCTGGACCCGCCGCAGCCACCCCGCGTCCGGCCACAGCCGGGTGGCCAGCACCGGCAGGTACAGCAGCGACGACGCGAAGATGACGGGGATGATCCCCGCCTGGTTGACCTTCAGCGGGAGGTAGGTCGAGGTGCCGCCGTAGACGCGGCGGCCGACCATCCGCTTGGCGTACTGCACCGGGACGCGCCGCTGCGCCTGCTCGACGAAGACGACGCCGGCCATGATCGCCAGCCCGACGATGACGACGAGGGCGAAGACGAACCCGCCCTTCGCCTTGTAGATGCCCCAGAGCTGGCCGGGGAAGACGGCCACCACCTGCGTGAAGATCAGGACCGACATCCCGTTGCCGACGCCCCGCTCGGTGACGAGCTCGCCCAGCCACATCGTGACGGCCGTCCCGGCGACCATGCACACGACCATCGTGGCGATCGGGAAGACACCCTTGTCGTGCAGGATGCCGTCCGAGCCCCGGAAGAGCTGCCCGGCGGACGTCATCGCCACGACGCTCGCGCCCTGCAGGATCGCCAGCGCGACGGTGAGGTAGCGGGTGTACTGGGTGATCTTCGTGGTGCCGGACTGGCCTTCCTTCTTCAGCGCCTCCAGCTTCGGGACGACCACCGTCAGCAGCTGCAGGACGATGCTCGCGGTGATGTAGGGGTAGATGCCGAGCGCGAAGACCGACAGTTTCAGCAGCGCGCCGCCGCTGAACAGGTCGAGCAACCCGTACAGCTGGTCGCTCTTCTTCGCGGCGTCGGCGGCGGACTTCAGCGCGGTCACGTCCACGTTCGGGAGCGGCAGGTTCTGCCCCAGCCGGAACACGAGGACGATGAACAGGGTGAACAGCAGTTTCTTGCGCAGTTCCGGGGTTCGGAACGCGCGGGCGAGCGCGGTCAGCACGCCGCGTCCGGCCGGTGCGCGGGCAGTGTGAACCGGGCGAGCGCATGGCGCGCTCGCCGCATGGCGAAGCGGAAGATGACTGGCCTCCGTACGGGTACGCCGCAGCGTCCGCAGGACTACTGCGGCCGGTGACTGGTGAGCGTCAGGAACCCGTGCGGAGTGGAGGCCCGCGCACCTGGACGGTGCCGGTGCGGACGGACGCCGGGACGACCGTGCGCGACCGGGCGGCCGCGACGCGGACCCGCTGCAGCGCCAGGTCGGGAGCGGCCGACGGCAGGACCGCGTGCTGTCCCGCCTTCTCGCCGGAGACGAACCCGAGCCGCTTCCACAGGTGGACGTCCGCCGCGGAGAACCGCGGCCAGGCGGGCGTGGAGCGGCGGTCCCGGACGGGCGAGGCCGCGAGGCCCCGCGAGCCCGTGCCGCTCGCGGCCGCCGCCGTTCCGATCCGGACGATCTCGACGGCCGCCGCGTTCGGGACGACGGACAGGGTGGCCGTCATGGCGAAGCCGAAGAAGCCCGCCAGCAGCATCACCAGGCGCCGCTGCCGGGAGGTGCGGTGCTCCACACCGGCCTCCCCTCGCCGCCCGCCGCCCGTCCCGCAACCGTACAACGCCGCCGCCGGCCGGTGCGCCGAACCGGATCAGCGGTTCGCGGGTCATGCGGCCGGGTTCGCCGCGGAACCCGCGGCGGGTTTCTAGGCGAGCTCGGCGGCGGGCTTCGTGGCGGGCTGGAACCTGAAGGAGACGGCCTCCATCAGGGACTTGTGCAGGGTGTTCTGGAAGGCCGCGAGCCGCCACCGGCCATCGGCGCCGCGGACGGCGGTGTTCGTCTGGAGCTTCTTCAGCTTGCCGGGGGCCTTCTTGTACGTGTCGCCCCGGGTGATGACCACGGCGCTGTCGGGCGTCGTCATGCGGATGTCGACGATCTCGCAGGCGAGCTTCGTGCCCTTCAGGAAGCTGTCGAAGAGCGCCTGGTGCGCGGTGCCGATCTCCTCGGCGCCTCGGTAGAGGGTGCCGACGTAGGTGATGTACGTGGCGTCGGCGGTGAAGCAGGCGCCGTAGGCGGCGCCGTCACCGTGGTCCCAGGCGTCGGTGAGCTGCTCGAACAGGGCGCGGATCGCATCGGTGTCGGTCATGGCGGAGCCCTCCCGTGGTAGCTTCTCTGTAGAAGTTTCTGCTTTGAAGATTTCTCTTCCTTGAAGAAGAGATTAAGCAGCGGGAGGCCGCATGTCAACGCCCGAGCCGGAATCGGAGACCTACCGGCGCTACCTCAGCGCCGTCATGCTGCACGGGCACGCCGGCGCCCGCGCCTGCGGGCTCGGCGCCACCGACCTGTACGCGCTGAACATCCTCGACCTCGCCGGGGCCATGACACCGGGCGAGCTGTCCGCGCGGACCGGGCTGACGACGGGGCCGACGACCCGGCTGATCGACCGGCTGGAGGAGGCCGGGTACGTCCGGCGCGTCCCCGTCCCCGGCGACCGCCGCAAGGTGATCGTCGAGCCCGTCGGCGAACCCGCGGACCTGGACCGCGTCCTCGCGCCCGCCCGCCAGCGGATCGGCGAGATCATCGGCGGGTACGCGCCCGAGCAGCGCGCCGTCCTCTTCGACTACTTCCGGCGCGCCGCCGACGCCTACCGCGAGGCCGCCGACGACCTGCGCTGACCGTCCCGCCGACGCTGACCGTCCCGCGCGTCGAGCGGGCGAAGGGCGGCCGGATCAGTCGCGGACGAGGCTCTCCACCCCGGCGGGAAGGTCGCCCGCCGCGCCCGCCTCCACGAGGAACGTCATCAGGAGGTCCTGGAAGGCGCGGGCCGCGTGCGTCAGGTCGACGTCCTTGCGGTGCGCCAGCGCGATCGTGCGCAGGAGGCCGGTCCCGTGGTGGCCGCGCCGGGCCTCCTCGTCGGCCAGGACGAGCGGCGTCCCGCGCAGGCCCGGACGTCCCGCGAGGACCATGCTCGGGACGACCGCGACCCCGAGGCCCGCCTCGACGAACCGCAGGACGGCGTCCATCTCGCCGCCCTCGACGGCGAACCGCGGCTCGAACCCGGCCGCGCGGCACGCGCTGATCGTCGCCTCGCGCAGGTCGTAGCCCGACCGGAACATCACCAGCGGACGGTTGCGCAGGTCCTCGATGCGGAGGTAGGAGCGGCGCGGCATCTGCACCGCCCTGGCGTCGCCGTCGTCGGTGCCCACAGGGGAGGCCACCACCAGGTACTCGCGCAGTATCGGGCTGGTGTCCAGCGGCGGGTCGCCGTGCAGCGGCAGGATGACCAGGGCCAGATCGAGCGACCCGCGGGTCAGCTCCTTCACCAGGTCCCGCGACCCGCCCTCCTCCACCAGCAGCTGGATGCCGGGATAGGCGTCATGGAAGCGGCGCAGCACGTCCGCGAGGAGCCCCGCGCACAGCGACGGCGTGGCGCCCAGCCGCACGCGTCCGCGGCGCAGCCCGGTCAGCTCCTGCACCTCCAGCCGCGCCGTGTCGACGTCGGCCAGGATGCGCTTGGCCAGCGGCAGCAGCGCCTCCCCGGCGGGCGTCAGGGTGATGTTCCCGCGCGCGCGAGAGAAGAGGGGCGCGTTCAGCTCGGTCTCCAGCGCGCGGATCTGCTTGGACAGCGACGGCTGCGCCACCCGCAGGAGCTCCGCGGCCTGCGTGAAATGGCGAACCTCCGCGACCGCGACGAAGTAGGCGAGCTGCTGTAACTGCATCCTGCACAGAGTACGGGCCCGCACCGGCGCCGCCCGCGACCGCCTTGGCCGTTAGCGCGCGTGCCGGCGCAGGGCCTGGAGGTCGTGGACGATCAGCCGGCGCCGGCCCGTCTCGATCCAGCCGTGCCGCCGCAGCGTCCGCAGCGCCTTGCTGACCGCCTCCCGCGACGCGCCGACCCACCCGGCCAGCTCCTCCTGGGACAGGTTCAGCGTGATCCGGACGCTCTGGCCGCCCTGCCCGCTCTGCCCGCTCTGGCCGCCGGCCCGCCCGGCCGCGCCCGCGCGGCCCTCGTAGGGCTGCCCGAACCGCTCCGCCAGCTCGACGAGGCGCTGCGCCACCCGGCCCGTCGCGTCGAACATGCCGAACTCGACGCGCTTGCGGTCCGCGTCGCGCCAGCGCTGGCACAGCATCCGCATGATGATGATGGACACGCGGCCGTGCGCCTGGAGGAACGCCATGAACTCCTCGGCCGTGACGGCCAGCGCGCGCGCCGGCTCCAGCGCGGCGACGGTGGCGGAGCGGGGCAGCCCGTCGATCGCGGCGACCTCCCCGAGCAGCGCGCCCGGGCCGCGCACCGCGAGCAGCGCCTCGCCGCCGTGCTCGCGGTAGGAGAACGCCTTGACCCGCCCGCTCAGCAGGACCGCCACCCAGCTGGACCGGTCCCCCTCGACGAACAGCATGTCCCCCCGGGCGAACTCGCGGACGCGGCCGCGGGATTCCAGGTCGCCGCGTTCCTCCGGGGTCAGCTCGGCAAGGAACGAACCCGGTTCGAGGGGGCTCATGCCCACCACGCTAAGGGGAACCCGGCGGTGCGAGTCCCGGGGGATAATCACGAATTTGTCACGCGTTGTGTGCACTCTTCCCTATTCAGCGGGACGGGCGGGCGCCAGGGTTGATCGCGGCGTGTGCGGCCGGCAGGTCGCGCGCGTCCGGCTTGCGCGGAGGCACGGTGGACAGGGGCGCCGTGCCCCCGGCGGCGAGCACGGCGTTCATGGAGGCACGGCGTTCATGGGCAGGGCGTTCACGGGGGCGCACGGCCTTCATGGAAGCACGGCGTTCATGGGGAACGGCGGAACGGCGGGCGGCGGTCCGGGGGCATCGCCGCCCGCCGTCGCCGCCCGCCGTCCCGGGCGCCGTCCACCGGTCAGGCGGACGGGGTGTCCTGCCCCTTCTTGACGATGCCGAGCTTGGTGCCGAGCCACACGACCGGGTCGTACTTGCGGCCGACGACCCGCTCCTTCATCGGGATCAGCGCGTTGTCGGTGATCTTGATGTGCTCGGGGCACACCTCGGTGCAGCACTTGGTGATGTTGCAGAACCCGAGGCCGTGGTCCTTCGCCGCGATCTCACGCCGGTCCGCCTGGTCGGCCGGGTGCATCTCCAGCTCCGCGATCCGCATGAGGAACCGCGGCCCGGCGAACTCGGGCTTGTTCTCCTCGTGGTCGCGGATCACGTGGCAGACGTTCTGGCACAGGTAGCACTCGATGCACTTGCGGAACTCCTGCGAGCGCTCGACGTCCTCCTGCTGCATCCGGAACTCGCCCGGCTTCACCTCGCCCGGGTCGAACGAGGGGATCTGCCGCGCCTTCTCGTAGTTGAACGACACGTCCGTCACGAGGTCGCGGATCACGGGGAACGTCCGGATCGGGGTGACGGTGATCGTCTCGTCCTCGGTGAAGGTGGACATCCGCGTCATGCACATCAGCCGCGGCATGCCGTTGATCTCCGCCGAGCACGAGCCGCACTTGCCGGCCTTGCAGTTCCACCGGACGGCGAGGTCGGGCGCCTGCGTGGCCTGCAGGCGGTGGATGATGTCGAGGACGACCTCGCCCTCGTTCACCTCGACGGTGTAGTCCGTCAGCTCACCCGCGCCGTCGTCGCCGCGCCAGACCTTGAACTTGGCCTCGTAGCTCACTGCTCGCCCTCCTCGTCGTCCCCAGCGGCGCCCGCGGCGGTCGCATCGGTCTCCTCGTCCGCCTTCGCGACCGCGTCCGCGGAGGGCGCCCCCTCGGCCGCCGCCGCGCCCTCGGACGCCTCGGCCGACGCCTCCGGCGACACCGGCTCGGCGGCCACGTCGGCCGGCAGCTCCTCGGCCGTGAGGTACTTCTTCAGCTCGTCGGTCTCGAACAGCCCCAGCAGGTCCTCGCGCATCGGCACCATCGGCTGGCGCGTCAGCTCGACGTGCGGGGACGACGGGTCGCCGGCGAGGCTGCAGACCAGGTTCACCTTCCGCCACTCCGCCGACATCTGCGGGTAGTCGTCGCGGGTGTGCCCGCCGCGGCTCTCCTGCCGCTCCAGCGCCGCCTTCGCGACGGCCTCCGACACCAGCATCATGTTCCGCAGGTCCAGCGACAGGTGCCAGCCCGGGTGGTAGCCGCGCCCGTCGTCGCCCACCGCGACCGGCGTGACGCCGACGTTGGCGACCCGCTCGCGGAGCTTGCCAAGCGCCTCGATCGCCTGCTGCAGCTCCGCCTCCTTGCGGATGATGCCGACCAGGTCGTTCATCGTCTGCTGGAGTTCGGCGTGCACGGCGTAGGGGTTCTCGCCGTCCTCCCGCTCGAACGGCGCGAGCGCCTCCGCGACCGCCGCCTCGACCTCCGACTCCGGGACGCTGGGGCGCTCAGGAAGGGCGTCGATGTACTCCGACGCGCCGAGCCCGGCCCGGCGGCCGAAGACCAGCAGGTCGGACAGGGAGTTGCCGCCGAGCCGGTTCGAGCCGTGCATGCCGCCCGAGACCTCGCCGGCCGCGAACAGCCCCGGCACCTTCGCCGCCCCGGTGTCCGGGTCGACCTCGACGCCGCCCATCACGTAGTGGCAGGTCGGGCCGACCTCCATCGGCTCCTTGGTGATGTCGACGTCCGCCAGCTCCTTGAACTGGTGGTGCATCGACGGCAGCCGCCGGACGATCTCCGCGGCGCCGCCCGGCATCCGGTCGACGACGGTGAGGAACACGCCGCCGTGCGGCGATCCCCGGCCGGCCTTCACCTCGGAGTTGATGGCGCGGGCCACCTCGTCGCGTGGCAGCAGCTCCGGGGGCCGCTTGTTGTTGTCGGGGTCGTCGTACCAGCGGTCGCCCTCCTCCTCGGTGGTGGCGTACTGGTTCTTGAAGACCTCGGGGACGTAGTCGAACATGAACCGCCGGCCCTCGGAGTTCTTGAGGACGCCGCGGTCGCCGCGCACCGACTCGGTGACGAGGATGCCCTTCACCGAGGGGGGCCAGACCATGCCGGTCGGGTGGAACTGCACGAACTCCATGTTCAGCAGCGTCGCGCCGGCGAGCAGCGCCAGCGCGTGCCCGTCGCCGGTGTACTCCCAGGAGTTCGAGGTGACCTTGAACGCCTTGCCGATGCCGCCGGTCGCCAGCACCACCGTGGGCGCCTCGAACACCACGAACTTCCCGGTCTCGCGGACGTAGGCGAACGCGCCGCAGATCCGGTCGCCGTCCTTGAGCAGCCGGGTCACGGTCGTCTCGGCCCACACCTTGAGCCGGGCCTCGTAGTCGCCGTGCTCGGCGTGGTCCTCCTGCTGCAGCGCGACGATCTTCTGCTGCGCGGTGCGGATCAGCTCCAGGCCCGTCCGGTCGCCGACGTGCGCCAGCCGCGGGTACTCGTGCCCGCCGAAGTTCCGCTGGCTGATCTTGCCGTCCTTGGTGCGGTCGAACAGCGCGCCCCAGTGCTCCAGCTCCCAGATGCGCTCGGGCGCCTCCTTGGCGTGCAGCTCGGCCATCCGCCAGCTGTTCATGAACTTGCCGCCGCGCATGGTGTCGCGGAAGTGCACCTGCCAGTTGTCGTTGGGGTTGACGTTCCCCATCGCGGCGGCGGCGCCGCCCTCCGCCATCACCGTGTGCGCCTTGCCGAACAGCGACTTGGAGATGATCGCGGTCTTCTTGCCCTGGAGGCGGGCCTCGATCGCCGCCCGCAGCCCGGCGCCGCCGGCACCGATCACCACGACGTCGTAGGCGTGCCTCTCGATCTCAGTCATGATCCTTTGGCCTCAGTTGAAGATGCGGGGGTCGGAGAAGACGCCGCCGGCCACGAACGCGACGTAGGCGTCGGCCACCACCAGCGAGCCCAGCGTGATCAGGGCGTAGGTCCCGTGGTTCTGGTTGATCTTGGAGACCCAGCCCCACATGCGGTACCGGAGGGGATGCTTGGAGAAGTTCTTCAGCCGCCCGCCGACGATGTGCCGGCACGAGTGGCACGACAGCGTGTACAGCCACAGCAGCACCACGTTCGCGACCAGGATGACGGTGCCGAGCCCGATGCCGAACCCGCCGTCCTTGCCGTGGAAGGCGCGGATCGCGTCCCAGGTGTTGATGACGGAGATGAGGAACGCGGCCATCCAGAAGTAGCGGTGCAGGTTCTGGCCGATGAGGGGGAAGCGGCGCTCGCCCGTGTACTTGCCGTGCGGCTCGCGCACCGCGCAGGCCTGCGGCGACGCCCAGAACGAGCGGTAGTAGGCCTTGCGGTAGTAGTAGCAGGTCAGCCGGAACAGCAGCAGGAACGGCAGCGTGATGATGGCGAAGGGGATGAAGCCCCTCGTGCCGGCCGGCAGGAAGGTGCCGAACTCGGCGGCGTCGCCGGTGTGGCCGTCGACGGTGACGTTGTTGCAGATGTCGTTCAGACAGGGCGAGTAGAACGGCGTCAGGTAGTGGTATTGGGGGACGTAGAACGCCGCGCCCCAGAAGGCCCTGACGGTCGCGTACACCACCCACGCCGTGAAGATCACGAACGTCGTGATCGGATACAGGCGCCAGTTGTCCTTGCGGAGCGTGCGTTCCTTGATCTGGGCGCGCGACTTGGCCGGCGCCTCCACAGTGCTCATCGATCGCTCTCCTGAGCTCGGGTCGTCGTGTCCCCGTACCACGGTCTGAGCGCACTCGCGCGGCCGTCGCGCCCGGCCTGAGGCGCCGTCCCGCATGCGCGCGGTGACGCCTCGTGTGCGCTTCCAGCGAAGCGACCTTACGCCTTCCCACAGGAGCTGTGACATACATAACAGCCAGACCCGCATGTGACCCTGACCACAGACTTTAGCCCCCGAAAGGCGATACGGCACCGCCCGCTTCCCATAACCAGTCGTTATGGCCCAGCGGAATCGAGACGAGCGCGCCGCGGCATGACCGAATGGCCATCGCGCCGCCGGGGGCGCGCGGGCGGCCGGTGAACGCGCTCAGTAACCGCGGGCGTCCCGGATGATCCGGGCGTAGTGGGCCTCGGCCTCGCTCGTGCGGCCGTTGCCGTACACGCGGAGCAGTTCCGCCAGGTCCGGGAAGCGGTCGCCGATGAGCGCGGCGGCGGCCTCGATCTCGGCGGCCGAGGCGACCTCGCGCAGCAGCGCCTGGACGAGCCGCGCCGGCTGCTCCACGTGGACGGGCGCGCCGTCCGCCACCCCGGGACCCTGCGGTGCCCCCTCGGCGGGGGCGGCCCCGGCCGGGACATGGCCGGAGGTCGCGGCGCGCAGGCCCGAGGTCGTCGCAGCCGACTCGGCACTGATCGCCTTCAGCCGCTCCTTGACCTCCGCCGGGCCCAGCGCGCCGAAGCCGGGGTCGGCGGCGAGCTCCTCGGCGGCCAGCAGCCGGTGCAGGACGGCCGGGTTGCTGATCTTGGCGCGCTGCGCCGACATCAGCTGGGAGAGCATCGGCGCGGACAGGCCGAGGACGCCGGCGAGCGCCGACTGCGAGAGGCCGAGGCGGTCCAGGAGCCGGCGGACGCGATCGCCCAGCGGCTCGCCGTACCACTCGGTCTGCAGCGCCCGGTTCCGCACGACCGTCTCCGCGGCAACGCCCACTTTCGCCGCCCCCCTTGACTCTTCACAGTTGCAAACGCTAGATTCTCAGACGCAATGACGCACTATGGCCTCGCCACCATGGTGCCACGGGGAGCGATCTTTGCATATGCGACGAAACGGAAAGGGCAGTACATGCGCCTGTCACACCGCCCGGCCGCGACGGCGGCGGCCGCCCTCCTCCTCGCCGGTGCGCTGGCCGGCTGCTCCACGTCCGGCGGCGGCTCGGACGGCGGCTCCGGCGGCTCCGGCCGCGGCCCCGGCGGCGCGGTGCAGGGAGCGGCCGGCAAGGCGTTCGTCGACCGCTTCGACAAGCCGGTGGCCAAGGCCACCTTCGACAGCCCGATGGCGCCCGGCGCCAAGGTCGACATCGCGGTCATGGGCCTGCGGGTCAAGGGCCGGCTCGCCACCCTCGCGCTCCAGTGGACCCCGCACGTCACCGGCAGCGCCAACACCCCGACCCCCTACCGCCTCAACGGGGAGCACGGCC
The DNA here is from genome assembly GCF_040299565.1 of Spirillospora sp. NPDC000708. NCBI lineage: Bacteria > Bacillati > Actinomycetota > Actinomycetes > Streptosporangiales > Thermomonosporaceae > Spirillospora > Spirillospora sp. NPDC000708. The sequence goes on along the minus strand of NZ_JBEPCJ010000007.1, from coordinate 112,252 downwards.
TGGACGCGTCGCTGATCGACGCGGTGAACCTCAAGCGCTACGTCGTCGTGTCCGACTCCGCCAGCCACAACCTCCAGAGCGACGACGTCCTGACCAACCTGCCCAACGACCAGGCCACCCTGACGACCCACACGTTCGCCGCGCCGCCCGAGAACGTGAAGAGCATCGACGTCCAGCTCGGTTCGTGGCCGGCGTTCCGCGACGTCCCCGTCGAGAGGTGAGCGGCGTGCGCCGGACGATCGCCGTCGCGGCCGCCGTGCTGCTGGCCGCCTCAGCCTCCCACTCGGTCCCCGGCCAGGCCGGAGCCGACACCGACCCCGTCGTCCCCGACGCGAACATCGCCGCCTCCGTCAAGACCATCGGCACGGCCGGCGCGGTGCGCGCCATCGACCTCACCCGGGCCGTCGTCCCGCTCGAGACCGAGGACGACAACGGCTCGCAGGTCACCGTGCACATCTCGGCGGACGTCCTGTTCGACTTCGGCAAGGCCGAGCTCACCGACGCCGCCCGCCGCCGCATCGCCGACCTCGCGCCGCGCCTCCGCGACGCGCGCGGCGCCGTGCAGGTCTCCGGCCACTCCGACTCGGTCGGCTCCCCGTCCTACAACCTCGACCTCTCGCAGCAGCGGGCCGATGCCGTCAAGGCCGAGCTGGTCCGCGCACTCGGCGGCACCGCCCTGCGGATCGAGGCCAGGGGCTACGGCGAGACGCGTCCCATCGCGCCCAACCTCGTGGGCGGCAAGGACAACCCGTCCGGCCGGGCCAAGAACCGCCGCGTCGACATCACCTTCGACAAGACGTGACCCTCGCCCGCGCTCGGTCGCGGGCGAGGACCGCCGACCCGATCCGTCGGCGGTCGCGGCGCACGGTCGCGGGCGACGAACGCCGACCCGCGCCTTCGGCGGCGCGGCGCTCGGTCGCGGTCAGCGGGGGTGGGCGGGCGGCGGGCCGAGATGGTCGAAGATCTGCAGCGGCTCTCCGTCGAGGGTGAGCGCGGGGAACCGCAGGTCCGTGCGGTGGGGGGCGAGCGCCCGGCGCGCGGCGTCCGCGTCCTTGAAGCGGCGCGCCGGATCGGGGTCGCACAGGTGGCCCAGCACGGTCCACAGCATCGGCGGCACGCCCGCGGGCCGCGCGCCGATCCGCTGGCGCGGTTCCGGGTCGCCCGCGCCGGTGAGCATCCGCCAGCCCACCATGCCCACCGCGTACAGGTCCTGCCGGGGCCCCGGACGGTTCCAGTCGAGCACCTCCGGCGCCAGGTAGCCCGGCGTGCCGACCGTGAAACCCGTCGTGGTGAGGCGCAGGCCGTCGTCGCCGAGCGCGATCCCGAAGTCGGCGAGCCGCACATGCGGCGCCCCGACCGGGCTCGGCTCCAGCAGCAGGTTCGCCGGCTTCACGTCCCGGTGGACGATCCCGGCCCGGTGGATGCGGCTCAGCGCGACCAGCACCTGGTCCAGCACCTCGGCGGCGTACTCCGGCGGCAGCCGCCCGTAGTCGCCGAGCAGCGTCTCCAGCGACCCGCCGCTCACCAGGTCCATCGCCAGCAGCACGTCCTCGCCGGCCATGCACGACGCGTAGGGGGTCACCACGTGCGGGTCCGCCACCCGCAGCGCCTGCTCGCGGATCGCCCGCAGCACCGACGTCCGGCCACCGCTCCGCACGAGCTTCGCCGCGCAGTACCGCCGTTCCGCCCGGTCATAGGCCCGCCACACCCGGCTCGTCCCGCCCGCGCCGATCCGGTCGAGCATGGTGAACCGGCCGCCGACCACCCACGCCTCGTCCACGGACGAGATCGTACGGAAAACAGGGCCGCAAGGGATCCGAGCCACAATTCAACCGGAGACGTCAACAGATCGGGCGTAGCGCGCATCCAACAAGAAGACGTACGTGACTTCCGCCCCCTGCCTAGACTGACGAACCTCCCAGACCACGCGCCCTGGACAGGGCCAGCCCGAAACTGGACGAATGAGCGACAAAGACCCCGGCCGCGACGACCTCGCGGGGGACACCGCCGCCCACAGCACCGCCTCGCCCTACGACGACACCGACGCCGACGGCGACGCCCCGCCGCGGGCCCTGGCGGCGCGGGCGCGCCGCCGCAGGTTCCTGCGCTGGACCGCGATCGGCGCGGCGGGCGTCGTCCTGCTCGGCGGGGCCGGAGCGGCCTGGCTCTACCACGACCTCGTCGGCGGCATCGACCAGAAGCACGTCGACGGGCAACTCGGCGGGAACCGGCCGAAGAAGCTCAACAAGTCGCTGAACATCCTCCTGCTCGGGTCCGACACCCGCGCGGGCGACAACGCCAAATACGCCGCGGACGGCGTCACCGGCGCCCGCTCCGACACCGCGGTCCTGCTGCACCTGTCGCCCAACCGCGACCAGGCCGTCGGCATCAGCTTCCCCCGCGACTCGATGGTGAAGATCCCCCCGTGCGAGAAGGACGGCGGCGGCACCGTCCCCGCCCAGTTCGGCATGCTGAACTCCGCGTTCTCCCTGGCCGGGCCGACCTGCACGTGGAAGACCCTGGAGAGCCTCACCGGCATCCACATCGACCACTTCGTGCAGGTCGACTTCTCCGGCTTCAAGCGGATGGTGGACGCGCTCGGCGGCGTCGAGATCTGCGTCGACAAGCCCGTCGACGACCCCCGCGCCGAACTGCACCTGAAGGCCGGCAGGCAGACCGTCAAGGGCACCCAGGCCCTCGGCTACGTGCGGGCCCGCTACTCCCTCGGCAACGGCTCCGACCTCGAACGCATCCAGCGGCAGCAGAAGTTCATGGCGGCCGTCGTCGACAAGGCCACCAGCGGCTCGGTGCTCACCGACCCGGCGAAGACCTACAAGTTCCTCAAGGCCGCGACCAGGTCGCTGACGACCGACGACGGCCTCGACCTCGCGACCATGAAGAAGCTCGCGGACGGCCTCAAAGGAATGGACGCCGGGAAGGTCCGGTTCGTCACGGTCCCGGTCGAGGGCTACGCCCCCGACCCCAACCGCGTCCAGTGGAACCAGGCCGAGGCCACGCCGCTCTTCGACGCGATCCGGCACGACAACGACCTCCCCGCCGCGCCGGCGAAGCCCGCTCCCGCCGAGCAGGCCCCGCCGGCGCCGGGCAAGGTCGGGGTCACCGTCGTCGCCGCCGGCGCCCCGAAGGCGACGGTCCAGCGGGTCGTCGAGCAGCTCGGCAGGCGCGGCTTCAAGGTCGCGAAGAGGACGGAGAAGGCCGCGCCCGCCGCCGAGAGCCGGCTGGTCTACAACCCGTCCGCCGAGGCCCAGGCGTCGGCGCTGGCCCGCGACGTCCCCGACGCGCTCCTCACCGCCGACGGCTCCGCCCCCGCCGGCGGCGTCCGCCTCGTCCTCGGCAGGAACGGCGTGCACTTCGCCCAGCAGACGCTCAACAAGATCACCGGAGGGGTCAAGGCCGGCCAGAAGAACCCCTGCGCGTGAGCCGCGCTACCCGGCGGCCGCGAGCACCCCGACGAGCGTCCCGACCAGCATCGACGGCCCGAACGGGAACTCGCCCTTGCGCGTCCGCCGGACGATCAGCACGCCGACGGCGATGACGCCGCCGAGCAGGTAGGTGGCCAGCAGCCCGGTCACCCAGGCCCGCGCCCCGAACCAGCCGAGGCACAGCCCGAGCACGCCCGACAGCTTGACGTCCCCCAGCCCGATCCCCGACGGCACCGCGAACGCCTGCACCGCGTAGAGCGCGAACATCGCCGCCATCCCGATGAGGGCGTGCTCGAAATGCCGCCACCCGCCGCCGGTGAACGGCGCCGCCACGGCCAGCAGCGCCGCCACGGCGCCGTAGGAGGGCAGCGTGAACCGGTCGGGCAGCCGCCTGACCTCGACGTCGATGAACGCCAGCAGAGCGCCGACCGCCGCGAGGTACAGCAGCGCGCCGAGGACGGCGTGCGCCCCGACCCGCCACCCCGCCAGCCCGAAGACGGCCGCCGTGACGACCCCCAGGGCCGTCCGCCGCGTCCACGGGACGCCACCGGTGAACGGCGCCGCCAGCGGTGCCAGGAGGAGGCCGACGACGAACCCGGCAGGGACCAGCAGCAACGCGACCATCGCACCTCGACCCATTCCGGCACTCTGAGGGAGCTTCCGGCACGATAACCCGCCCCCGCACGCCGGTGCGCGCGAAGGCGCGGGACCCGTCACCCCACCGGGCACTGCCGCGGGTCGTCGCAGATCTTCAACGCGGCCGACCGCTGGAACAGCTCATGGATCTGCCTCGGGTCGCGGATCTGGTACGCGGCGCCCCCCGTGGCCTGCGCGATGCGCTGCAGCGCGCCGAGATCGACGCCCGGCCCGAAACCCAGCCCGACGACCTGCACCGGCCGGCTCGCGTCGTACTCCGCCTTCAACTGCGCCAGCAGCGCCTGCTCCGACAGACCGCCCGCGAAATCGTTCCTCCCGTCCGTCAGCACCAGCACGATGTTGATCGCGTCGCCGCGGTAGCCGGCCTTGACGCTGCGGTAGGCAGCGAGCACCGAGTCGAACAGGCCGGTGTCCCCGTCCGGCTTCGCCCGCATCCGGCCGAGCGCCTGCTGCATCGCGGCGCGATGCGTGAGCCCGCCGTCCGCCGCGCCGAGCCGTCCCACCGGAACCAGCTCCTTGTACGGAAGCCGTCCGTCCATCCCGGTCGAGAACGCCCACAGCCCCATGTCGGCGGAGTCGGGCAGCAGGGACATCCCCTTCTCCACCTCGCCCGTCGTCACCGCCATCCGCGACCGGGCCGTCCCCTGCACCTGCTCCAGCATCGACCCGGACACGTCGATCACCGTGAGCATGCGCGTGCCGAGATGCATCCGCCGCCACATCTCCAGCGCCTCGCTGACCGCGCCCGGCGCCGCCGCGGCCGTCGCGGGCACCGCCGACAGCCCCGTCACCGCCGACACGGCCGGCGCCGCGCCGCCGCCCGCCGGACGCAGGCCCGCCTTCGCCAGCGCGCCCGCCCCCGTCCGGGACCGGACCTCCGCCAGGAACCGCCGCGCCGCCTCCGCCTTCTTCCCCGGCGCGGCGACCAACGGGAAGTCCAGGCTCATCGTGCCGTCCGCCGGCGGCACCGCCCGGACGGGCGCGCCGCCCGCCACCGCGTGCCGCCAGACCGTCTGCTCCGGCACCGCCAGCACGGGCGTGCTCCCGCCGCCGAACCGCACCAGCCCGTCGAACGCCGCCGCCTCGCCCTGCGCGGACCCGTCCACGCTCTGCGCGGACTGCAGGATCCCGGTGAACCCGGCGATCGCCTTGTCCCCCGTCCCGGCCGCCTGCCTCGCCATGAGCAGCGAGATCATGCCGGCCGCGCTCTGCTCCGGCGCGAGCAGCCGCAGGGACGCGTTCCCGCCCGGCGCCATCGCCCGCCACGCCAGCGCGCCCGGCGCCGCGTCCCTCGCCACCGCGAACACCACCGGCGAACTCGCGACCGAGCCGATCGGCCGCGGCAGCGCGGTTCCCGTCCGCTCGGCGGTCCGTCCCGCGATCTCCAGCCAGAGCGACGAGTCGAGGACATAGGCGTCCGCCCGCGCTTGCGCGGCGGACCTGTCCCCGCCCAGCGCCAGCGCCATCGCCGACGACGGCAGCGTGTTCGTGGACACCTCCACGCACCGTCCGCCGACCTCGTGGTCCGCGTCGTTGAACCTCTCGGCCAGCGCGGTCACCGCGGGCGCCACCGCCGGATCGGCCGCCACGCTCAGCGCCAGCCGTCCACCGCACCCCCCGCCGCCGAACGACTTCACGCCGAACAGCACAGCGACCACCAGCAACGCGGCGACGCCCGCGATCAGCACCAGCGGAGGACGGCGCGGACCCCTCCGGCGCGCCGGAACAAGCGCCCGCGGCCCGCGGCCCACCGGCGCCACGAACCCCCCATTCGGCGCCGGGCCCCCGCCAACAACGACACCGGCCGGCGGCACCGCCCCCTGCACCGGGACGCCCCCGTTTCCCCGCCCGAACGGCCCGTCCTCCGGCACGGACCGAACCGTCCCTCCGAACGGCGCAGCGACCTGCGGCCCAGGAGTCGGCGCGGCCAAAAACGGCACATCCGCCTGGCGGCCTGCCCCCGGCACCGCACCCACGCCGCCCACCGACCCACCCTGCACGGCACCAAACGAACCTTCGGACGCCCCCGAGCCGTCCGGCGAAGCAGCGGCCGAAGGCCCAGGCGGCACTGCTGCGGGTCGCCCAGCAGCGGACATAGGCGCCGCCGAGGACGCAGAAGTATCCGATCCCGGCGCGGGCGACGATGACCCCGTGGCAAACGGCCCGCTAGGCACTGCCGGGCTCGACTCGGTGAAGCCCTCGGGTGACGGCGCGGGCGCGTCCGACGACGGCACTGCGGCAGGCGACCCACTTGGCGCCGCCGGGTTCGGCTCAACGACAGAGGCTGCGGCAGACGGGCTGGTGGGCACAGCAGAGGGATGTTCGCCAGCAGGCGTAGGCGGCGCCGAGGACGCGGGAGCGGCCGACCATGGCGCGGGCACGAACGTGGCGGGCGTCGGTTCAACCGGCGCTGCTTGGCTCGACTCCGTGACGTGCTCGGACGACGGCGACGCAGAGGCGTCCGACGCCGACACGGCGGACTGCCCACCAAACGGCACCGGGCTCGACGCAACGGCGGTCTCGGGCACGAACGGCGAGGGAGCCGCCGAGCCCGACTCGGGCACGGGCTCAGGCAGCGGCGCGGGCGCGTCCGACAAGGGCACGTTGGCTGACGGATCAACGGGCGCGGAAGGCGCAGATGCATCCGGCGACCGCACCGTGGCGGGCGCCCCAACGGGCCCGGCCGAACTGGGGTCGCCGGTGGGCGCCTGTAGCGCGGGAGCCTCCGACCTCGCTTCAGGCGCGGGCGCGTCCGGCGACGGCACGGCAGGCGGATCAACGAGCGGCCCCGGGCTCGACTCAACGCCGGACTCGGACGCGGAAGGCACGGGGCTGATGGTGGGCGCGAACGACATGGGAGCCGCAGGGCTCGGCTCGGGCGCGGGCTCAGGCGGCGGCGAGGGGACGTCCGACGAGAGCATCTCAGCGGACGGCCCAAGGGGCGCCGCCTGGCTCAACTCGGGCCCGGAAGGCTCGGGGGCGTCCGACGACGGCACCGTGGCGGGTGGCCCAACGGGCGGTGCCGAGCTCGGGTCAGTGGATGGCGCCTGTGGCGCGGGAGCCGCCGGGCTCGCTTCAGGCGCGGGCGCGGAAGGCGCGGGCGCGTCCGGCGACGGCATGGCGGACGGCTCGACAGGCGGGGTCGGGCTCGACTCGACGGCGGACGCGGCAAGCACGGGGCCAGTGGTGGGCACGGGAGCCGCAGGGCTCGACTCGGGCGCGGGCTCGGGTGGCGGCGCGGGCGCGTCTGGCGACGGAACGGCAGGGGACGGCTCAACGGGCGGTGCCAGGCTGGACTCACGCGCGGGCGGACTTTCCTCGGTGACAGGCTTGGACGACGACGGCGCGGGGGCGGACGACGACGGCGCGGTGGCGGGCGGCCCACTAGGCGGCGCTGGGGGCGACTCGACCGCAGGCTCGGGCACCGAAGGTGCGGGGTCGGTGGCGGGCGCGGCCGGGCTCGCCCCAGGCCTGGGCGGCGGCGCGGTTGGGGAAGGTGCGGGCGCGTCCGGTGACGGCATCGTGGTGGGCGGCCCAATGGGCGCGGCCTGGCTCGGGGCGCTGGAGGGCGCCGGTGGGGGCGGCGCGGACGAGTCAACGGGCGCGGTCTTGCTTGGGGGCGGGGCTGGTTGGGGGGCGGGGTCGACGGGGGGCTGGGGTGGGAAGCCCGGGAGGTCCAGCGGGAGAGGCGGGAGGTCGACACCGTCTTCAGGAGGCATGGTGCCGTCATTGAAACGAGAGGTGGGGGCGGGGCACATGGGTCTCGAGGCCCAATCGGGGACCCAATTCAGTAGAGGGACGTGCTTTCGCGGGCGGTCCGGCGCAGGCCGAGGAGGGTGCCGGCGGCAAGGGGGCAGAGGGGGGCGAGGACGTTCAGTGGCGGGGTGATGTGCTCGACGGGGTGGAGGTTGGCGAGGACGGCGGGGACGGCCGGGCCGAGGGCCGTCAGGAGCGGGAGGGCGACGGGGCCGGAGACGCCGGCGCGGCGCAGGCGGGGCGCGGTGAGGCGGGCGGCGAGGAAGCCGATGGGGAGCTGGACGAGGGCCGCTGCGGCGGCGGACGTCCAGTAGAAGGCGTCCGAGGACGCGAAGGTTGGTGTGGCGAAGGCGGCGGCCGCCACGACGATCGCGAGCGCGGCGAGGACGGCCAGGGCGGCGGCCGCGGTGAGCAGTACCGTTGTGGCGGCGCGGCGGCGGTCGGGCATGGGGCTCCTTCAGCGGGCGGCGAACCAGGTGACGACGGCGCCGGTGAGCAGGACCACGGCGGCGGCCGTCCAGGCGGGCGCGGCGCCGAGGTCGAGGCGGGCGCGGGCGGGGTCGCGGGGGTCGTAGCGGACGGTCATCCGGTCGGACGGACGGCGGCGGGGGCGGCCGGACTCGGTGATGACGTGGTCGCGGCCGTCCGCGGAGGTGAAGCGGACGGTCAGCGTGTACTCCCAGCCGGACGGCTCGACGCCCTCGCCTTCGCAGGCCAGGACGGTGCCGGTGGCGCGGGCGGGGGTGCGGCGGCGGGCGGCGGCGTCCGCGGCGACGATGAGCGGCGCGGCGACGAGCAGGACCGGTCCGGCGACCAGCAGCACGGCCCGGCCCGCCGGGGCGAGGTCAAGGAGGTACAGCGCGGCCCACGCGGCGGCGGCCGCGATGGCGAGGACCACGGCGCGGCGTCTCATCGTCCTTCCTTCGGCCGGAACGACCCGAGGATGGCGGGGACGCGGGCGGCGGCGGTACCGCCGTCGGGAGAACGGATCATGAATTCGAGCAGGGTCCGCCGCTCGGTGAGGACGTAGAGGCCGGTCAGGCGCATGGGGGTGCGGGTGCCGTCGGCCGAGGTGATCGCGTAGCGGGCCTCGACGCGGCGCGCGTCGGCGCCGTCCAGCGCGGTACGGCGGTCGGCGGTGAGGCGGTAGCCGTTCAGCAGGGCGAGGCCGCGGAACTGGGCCAATTGACCGTCGAGTTCGCCGGGGAAACGGTCGCGGCGGCCGAGGTGGATCTGGCCGTCGTCGACGCCGGACGGCAGTTCCGGGCCGTCGACGTCGAGGATCGGCGCGCCGCTCTCGTCGGTGCCGCCGTGCGGGGCCCAGCCGGCCGGATAAGCGAACGTGTAGGCGTCGGTGCGGTACTCGCGGAAGCCCGCCGGGACGGGCGGCGGGTCGTGGTGCGCGGAGCAGCCCGCGGCGAGGGCGAGGGCGGCGCAGGCGGTCAGCCGAGGCAGCGCTTCCACGGCACCCACCCCTCCCCCGGCTTGTAGTACTGGGCCCCGGTGAGGGTGTTGATCTGGTGCTCGGTGGAGCTCTCGAACAGTCCGCCGAACTTGCTCTTGCCGCCGGTCTCGCCCTTGACGTCGAGCTTGCCGGTGTCGCCGCCGACGTCGTAGGTCAGCCGGGACATCCGCCCGCCGCCGCCGTCGAAGTAGCGGTCGAGGGCGCCGTCGTCGCCGGTCCGTGTGTAGTCCTCGAACGCCTGCCGGTCCTGCGGGTCGGCGTAGTCGAGGGTCTTGTCGGTGACGGTGCGCTGGGAGCTGAGGATCCACTGCTTGCCGGCGGTCTGCTCGCCCTTGTCGCCTTCGAAAGAGCCCTTGGCCTTTCCGTCGGCGCGGAAGTAGATGACGTTCTGGGAGTTGCCGGTCTTGGTCAGGCTGATCGGGTCGCCGTCCTTGTCCTCGGTGTACGCCCAGGTGGTCTGGCCCCGGTGCTTGACGTTCAGGCCGAGGTTGGGGTTGAGCCGGATCTGCCCCTTGATCTTCTCGACCTCGGCGGGCGACAGCTCGACGCCCTTGCCGCCGAGCCGCTTGCCGATCTCGTCGACCGCGAGGGCGAGCGCGTCGGCGGCGCCGGCGGCGGCGCGTTCGCGGGTGCCCTTGGGCAGCACCTTCCAGACGTCGCCGAGGTCGACGAGGACCCCGATCTCCCCTTCGCCCTTCTCGGTGTAGTAGGTGGTGCGCTGCCCGGTCTTGTGGTCGGTGCGGGTGCCGTCGATCAGCCAGCCGCGCGCCTTGAACGGCAGTTTCACCTTCCACAGGTTCAGCTCGCCTTTGAATCCGCCGGTGGGGCCGCCCTCCTGGTAGTCGGCGGACGGTTTCCTGTCGGGCTCGCTGCCGCCGATCCAGCGGTCGTAGTACTTGCCGACCCATGGGGTCTTGCCGATGAGCCAGGAGAATCCGCCGGTGATGGGATTGGTGCGGACGACGAATTTCGCGGTGTTCCCGATGCGGTGGTCGACGAGGTCGTCGAAGAACGTCTTCGCCTCCTTCTCGCCATCGAACGAGTAGACCGTTCCATTGGTGAACTGCCCGCCGCCCCAGATGCCGAACTTGCCGAATCCGAAGTCGAAGTCCGGGCTGGCGGCCGCCCCTTCGCCCCAGGTGAAATCGGTGACCTCCCAGCTGGTCTTCCCGTCCGGGCCGACCTTGCGGGTGAGCTGGACGGTGCCGCGGCTGTTGGTCCGCACGTTGATGCGGGTCGGGATCGTCACGGTCTCTTCAAGGTATTTCGTCTCGATGCCCGTCGTGCAGGCGGTGGTGGGCTCGTCGGGATCGGTCCGGCCGCCGTTCCCGCCGCCTCCCGCACAGGCGTCGCCGAGGTGCATCCGGTGCAGCGCCCGGCACACCGCGTCACTGGTCTGACCTGGGACGCCGAGGACGAAGAGCGACGCGCAGACCGCCGCGACGAGGGCCAGGATCCCGGCGTACTCCGGGACGGACGCGCCGCGGTCGGCGAGCCGGTCCGGGCTGCGCTGCTGGGGGGACACGCCTCGCAGGCTCGCACGCGCGATTCCGTCGCGAATGAGTCCGAGGACCCAAATACGGGCCTATTCACGGGGCCGTTCTCCGGCCGTTCCCCTGCCCGTTACCGGGGCTTCTCATCAGCCCGCGTAGGGACGGCGGAAACCGATGTTCCCGTCGTAGGTGGCGAACTTCACGACGTCGCCCGTGTGCGGCGCCTCGATCATCGTGTGGGTGGCGGGATCGACGACCATGCCGACGTGTTCGGGGCCGCGCGGGCCCATATTGAAGAACACCAGGTCGCCCGCCTTCTCCTGCCCGGCAGGAATGCCCTGCCCGAACCTCCACTGGTCATAGGTGACACGGGGAATCGAGATTCCCGCCGCACGGTACGCCATTTGCACGAGGGACGAGCAGTCGCAGTTCCCCATGGTCACCACGTTCGGGTTCGGCGCCGTGCAGGTCCCGCCCCATTGATACGGGGTGCCGAGTTGCGCCTCGGCGAAGGCGATGGCGCGCCGGATCATCTCCGGGGTCCCTGCGGGCAGCGGGCCCGGCGGCGGCATCGCGCCGCCGTATCCGATGTTCTGGTACGGGAACCCGTTGTAGGCGACGTCGCTCTCCTTGTCGACGAGCCGGAGCTTGAACGTCTTCTCGACGGCCGCCGCGTCGCCGCCCGGCCATGCCACGGTGCCGTCGCAGACCAGCCGGGCGGGGGCCGTCGGCTGCTCCTCGGGCGCGGACTCGCCCGGCGGGACCGGGGAGAACTCGTAGGTGCAGTCCGGCACGACGAGACGGGCGATCGCGACGGCGTTGCCGACGCGGCCGATGCCCCTGTCCCCCTTGGAGTCGGTGCAGAGATGGCGGCCGTGGCGCAGGTCATCCTTCTCCTGCTCGGAGAGCTCGCCGTCCTTCTTGAGCTGGCAGTCGGCGGTAACGGCCTTGACCTTCGCGTACGTCCCGTCCAGCCCGGTGAGGTGCACCTTGCCGTCGACGCGCGTGCCGTTGTCGCGGGCGTAGCGCTCGGCCGCGTTCTGCGGGGCGTCGTCGGCGAGCAGCCACGCGCCGAGGCCCGCGGGCGGCGTCCCGGACAGCGCCATCTCCGCCAGCCGCAGCCGGAGCGGTTCGAGCGCGCCGAGGGCCGCGGCGTCCGCGCCGCGCTGCGCCCGGCTGCGCATGTCGCCGGCCTGCGCGACGCGGCCGAACAGCAGCACCGCCGCGACCAGGCACAGCGCCATCCCGACGACGAGGACCGAGGTGGCCGCGCCCTCGTCGCCGCGCCGGCCCGCCCGGTTCATCGCGCGAACCAGCCGCCGAACAGGATGCCCGTCAACGCGCCGGCCAGCATGAACGGGCCGTACGGGAACTCGTCCTTGCGTCCGGCGCGGCCGAGGAGCAGCCACGTCACGCCGTACACGCCGCCGTACAGGAAACCGGCGACCACGCCCGTCACCCATGCCGCCTCGCCGAGCCAACCGAGGTACAGGCCGAGGACACCGGCCAGTTTCACGTCGCCGCCGCCCATTGCGTGCGGCAGCAGGAGGTGCTGGACGAAGTAGAAGGCCCACAGCACCGCCATCCCGATCGCGGCGTGCGCGAACCGGAGCGCGCCGTGCGCGGTGAACGGGACGGCGGCCGCCAGCAGGACCGCCCCCGCGAGGTAGGACGGCAGCGTGAGCGGGTCCGGCAGCCGCCGCACCGCGACGTCGATCACCGCGAGCAGGACGCCGACCACACCGAGGTAGGCGAACGCCACGGAGTCCGCCCGTCCGCCGAGCCGGACCGCGAGCGCCGCGAGCACCGCGCCCGTCAGCACCGCGACCCCGGCTCGGGCGCGGGACGTGAGCGGCCCGCGGTAGGCGGCGGTGACCGGGGCGCACAGCCACCCGGCGGCCGCTCCCGCGACCGCCGCTCCGGTGGCCGCGGCCTCGCCCATCAGGTGTCGCCCTTGGCGCCGCCCGGGTCGCCCTCGAAGATCTTCTTGAGCGCGTCCTGGACCGCCTTGGTGACCGTGTCGACGATCCCGAGGCTGTAGAGCCCCGCGATGATCGCGGCCACCAGGATCAGCATCCCGGCCCACTCGAAAATGTCGGCCCCGCGGTCGTCGGGGTTCTTGAGCCGTTCGGCGCGGTCCCGGAAGAAGAGCGCGGCCTGTTCCGCGCCCGCCCGCATCGACAACCGGGCGCGCACCACGACCGGAAGCAGAACGTTCATCATCGATTCCCTTTACCAGCAGATGCCGAGAACACAGGTCTTGTCGCCGCCCTTGTCGCCGCCACCGCCGCCACCGCCGCCCGGGTCACCGGAGAAGATGCTGGTGAGGGCGCCCTTGACGCCGTTCGTCGTGGTGTCGACGATGCCGAGGCCGTAGAGGCCGGCAATGACGGCGGCCACCAGGATCAGCATCCCCGCCCACTCGAAGACGTCGGCTCCGCGATCGTCGCCCAGAACCCTTTCACGCACCGATTCAAGGTTCATCGGCGTCCTTTCCTGGTCGGCCGTATTTTCGGCCGGGAACGTGCGTCCGACCGTTTTACGACCACCAAAATATGGAGCGGGCGGCGCCATTCCCAGGGCCCGCCGTCCCAATCGGCGGCCCGGCCGCGTGGGCCCAGGGGCCGGGGACCGGTCCCCGGCGCCGGTCACCGGCTCCGCCCCAGATCACCGGACGTGCCGATCCAGCGGGCGATCGCGGCGCCGCGCGAGGTGACGCCGAGCTTGGCGTAGATGCGGTTGACGTGGTTCTTCACCGTCTTCTCCGCGAGGAACAGCCGCGCCGCGATCTCGCCGTTGGACGCGCCCTGGACGATGAGCCGCATGACCTCCGCCTCCCGCGCCGACAGGCCGAACCCGCCGTGCGGGGCGTCCGGCGGCGTGCGGGCCTCGGCGGGCGCGGCGGTCTCGGCGGTCCCGGACGCCTCCCGGACGGCGCCGACCAGCGCGGACACCGCCGCGGGCGACAGCGGGTGCGCGCCGCCGACCGCGTCGTGCACGGCCGTGATCAGCTCGTCCGCGGTGAACGCGCCGTGCACGAGGTAGCCGGTCGCGCCCTTGCCGAGCGCCGCCCGCACGGTGCCGGGGTCGTCGGTGTAGGTCAGCATGAGGACCGGGGCCAGCGGGCTGATCTCCGCCACGGCGGCGACGCCGTCCATCAGCGGCATCCGCACGTCCAGCAGCACCAGGTCGGGGCGGAGCCGGGCGGTGAGCTCCACGGCGCGCCGCCCGTCGCCCGCCTCGCCCGCGACCTCGATCCCGTGCGCCTCCAGCAGCGACACCAGGCCGGAGCGGACCACCACGTTGTCGTCGGCGACGAGGACCCGCGTCGCGCCCATTCAGCTCACCTCCGCGGGCCGGTCCGCACCGGCGGAATCGGCCGGCTCCGTCGCGACGCGGACGAGCAGGGTCGTGCCCTCGCCCGGCTCCGAGCGGACGAGCGCCGTCCCACCGGCCCGTTCCGCGCGCTCGTAGACGCCGACCAGGCCGTAGCGGCCGCGGCGGGCGTGGTCGTCCAGCGGCGCCGTGCGGAACCCGCGCCCGTCGTCGCGGACCGTCAGGACGACGTCGCCCGCCGTCCGCGCGAGCCGGACGGTCACGTTCGCGGCGGCCGCGTGCCGCTCCACGTTGGCGAGGGCCTCGCCGAGGATGGCGAGCACCTCGTGGCGCGAGCGCTGCGGGAGCCGCGCGTCGCCGGCGACGTCGGCGTGGACGGTGACGCCCGTCCGGGCCGACCAGGCGGCGCAGGCGGCGCGCACCGCTTCGGGCAGCGGCGCGGCGGCGGTGGCGTCGCGCAGGTCGGTCAGCAGGCCGCGCGCCTCGCGGGACGCGGTCTCGGCCGCGTCCGCCAGCCGGGCCGCCTCCCGCTCGGCGCGCTCGGGCGCGGTGCGGACCCACGCGGGCAGCGCGGACGCGGCGAGCGCGACGCCCCGCAGCGTCTTGGCGAGCGAGTCGTGCATCTCCCTGGCCAGGCGGGCGCGCTCCTCGGCGGCGGCGGCCATGCCCTCGGCGGCGACCCGCGCGTCCTCCGCCGCCGCGTGCTCCTCGAACAGCCGCCGCAGCGCCACTCCCGCGAACCCGACGAGCGGGTAGTAGGCGGGCTGGCTGGCCAGCGCCTGGAACGTGCCGACGTCGGCGTGCGGGACGGCGAACGTGACGAAGTACCCGGCGATCTGCACGACGGACACGATCAGCATGCCCGGCCACCGGTACAGCAGCCCCGCCGCCGCCGCGGTCGCCACCGTCGACAGGAAGAACGGCCCGGACGGCCCGCACACCGCCAGCACCGCGAACCCCACGCACAGGTCGAGCGCGACGAGCAGCGGGTGGTCGAGCAGCCGCGGGACGATCCGGTCCACATGCCGGGAGACCAGCCAGGACAGCAGCCCGACGCACGCCACCATGACGAACGTCGCGACCGTCAGCCCGCGCACCGCGAGGACGAGCAGCGTGATCGCGGCCATCAGCGTCCGCACCTGCATGAGCAGCCGGAACGCGGCGTCGATCCGCGACCGGGCCCGCGTGGCCTCGCACCCGCCCGCGCCCTCCGGGACGGGGCCGAAGACGGGGCCCAAGCCGGGAGCCGGGTCGGGACCCGGGCCGGGGCCCAGGCCGGGGGCGGGGTCAGTGGCCGAGGACGGCACCGAGATCAGCTCCCGAGCTGTAGAAGAGCGCGCCCAGCACGACGAGGATGAGCGCCGGCAGGGTGAGGGCGGTGGTGACGGCGGTGACCTGCGGTGTCGTCCGCTGCGCCTTGCGCCGCGCCCACTGCGCCGACTCGCGGCGCATGTCGGTGGCGATGTCGATCAGCGCGGTGGCGAGCGGCGCGCCCAGCTCCTCGGCCTGCAGCACGGCCGTGACGAACTGGCTCAGCATCTCCGACCGGTTGCGGCGCCGCAGGTCCTCGAACGCCTCGCGGCGGGACGTGCCGAGCTCCATCTGCCGCAGCGCGATCGTGAACTCGTCCGCCAGCGGCCCCGGCATGCTCTCCACGACCCGGGCCAGCGAGTGCCGGAACCCCATGCCCGCCGACACCGTCACGGCGAGGACGTCGAGGAAGTCGGGCATGCCGCGCTGCATCTCGTCGCGGCGGCTGCGGGCGCGGCCGAGCAGGAACAGCTCGTTCTGGAAGATCCCGGCGAGGCAGAT
The DNA here is from genome assembly GCF_040299565.1 of Spirillospora sp. NPDC000708. Classification (NCBI taxonomy): domain Bacteria; kingdom Bacillati; phylum Actinomycetota; class Actinomycetes; order Streptosporangiales; family Thermomonosporaceae; genus Spirillospora; species Spirillospora sp. NPDC000708. Next base: position 96,290 of record NZ_JBEPCJ010000007.1, on the reverse strand, counting down.
CAGCCCCATCGGCACCTGCCCCGCGCTGAGCAGCAGCACCCCCAGCGACCCGAACAGGACCGCGTACCCGGCGGTGATCCGCGCGTACGACTCGACCGTCATGCCGCCCGGACGGCCCGCCGCGTCGATCCGCTCGCGGATCCGGCGGTGCCAGGGGGCGAGCGCGGTCATCAGGGGGCGGCCGAAGGGCCGGCCGATCCGCCCGGCCAGCCGGTTCAGCCCGAACACCTCGCCCCTTCCCGGCCGCGCGGCGGGCGGCGGGGCGGACGCGGCGAGCGCCGACCCCGCCACCCGCTCCCCGCCGGTGAGCAGGACGAAGCCCCAGGCGCCCAGCAGCACGCTGAGCCCGGCGCCGCCCGCCAGCACGAAGATCATCTGGTCACCTCACACGTCGATCCGGGTGATCCGGCGGATGACCACCAGGCTGGTCACGAACAGCCCCGCGCCGGCCGCGAGCATCAGCTGCCCGATGAGATGGGTGCTCATCTCGCGCAGCGCCCCCGGCTCGATCTGGTTGATCATGGCGATGCCGGCGACGCCGAGGATCCCGACCGCCCAGTTCGACACCACCGCCTGGCCGAGGATCGTGCGCACCTCGCGGCGGATCTCCTTGCGGTCCTCCAGCGTCGCGGCGATGCTGCGCAGCGCGGTGACCAGCGACCCGCCCGACCGCGCCGACACCAGCAGCGTGCTGACCAGCACGCCGAGCTCCCGGGACGGCAGCCGGCCCGCGAGGTCGCCGAGCACCGCCTCCAGCGACTCGCCGAGCCGCAGCCCGTCGGCGGCGCGGCGCAGCTCGGTGCGGGCCGGGTCGTCCAGCTCGTCGGCGGCCAGCGCGATCGCGGTGCGCAGCGACAGCCCGGCCTGCGCGGCGTTGGACAGCACCCGCGCCAGCTCCGGGAGCTGCGCGACGAACTCCTCCTTGCGCCGCTCCTCCCTCCGCCGCAGGTAGCCGAAGAACACGAACCCGACCGCGACGGCGGCGGCGACGCCGAACACCGGTCCGAGCAGCCGGCCGATCAGCGCGATGGCGGCGAGGCCGCCCGCGACGATCCCCAGCAGGAACGTGGAGACGCGCATCGCCAGTCCCGCCGCGGCGATCCGGCGGGCCAGCAGCCGGCCGAGCTCGGTGCCGCGCAGCCGCCGGTCGAGCCGGACGAGCGGGCCGTCCGGCGGCGCCTCCCCGTCCAGCCGGGACCGGACGGTGATGCCGCGGCGCAGCTCCCGGCCCGCGGCGAGCTCCCCCGCCCCCCAGACGGCCAGGACCCCCGTGACCGCCATCAGCAGCATGATGACCGGCAGGCTCATCGCCCCTCCCCCTCGTCGGCCCGGACGCCGAACACCGCCGGGACGCCCTCGCCGGCGTGGAACAGCCGGGTCGCCAGCGGCGCGGGCAGCGGGCGGTGCCGGAACTCGCCCCGCACCACCCGGTCCGGCCCGATCGGCAGCGACTCGAAGTTCATGATCGGTTCCAGCCGGAGCCGCTCCCCGCGCCGCGTCGCCACCGCCGCGATCTCCACGATCCGGCGCGAGCCGTCCGGGCCCCGGCCGAGGTGCACGATCACGTCGACGGCGCTGTCGATCTGGTCGCGGATCGTGTCGAACGGCAGCTTGACGTCGCTCATGCTGGCCAGCGTCTGCAGCCGGTACACCGCGTCCTCGGTGGAGTTGGCGTGCACCGTCACCATCGAGCCCTCGTGGCCGGTGTTCATCGCCTGGAGCATGTCGAGGGTCTCGCCGCCGCGGACCTCGCCGACGATGATCCGGTCCGGGCGCATCCGCAGCGCGTTGCGGACCAGGTCGCGGATCGTGATCCGGCCCTTGTCCTCGATGTTCGGCGGGCGCGACTCCAGCGGCACCACGTGCTCCTGCCGCAGCCGCAGCTCCGCCGAGTCCTCGATCGTGACGATCCGCTCGTGGCCGGGGATGAACGCCGACAGCGCGCTCAGCATCGTCGTCTTGCCCGTCCCGGTGCCGCCCGAGATGACCAGGTTCAGCCGGGCCCGGACGAACGCGGCCAGCAGCAGCCCCGTCGGCGCGTCCAGGCTGGCCCGCGCGGCCAGCTCCTCGATCGTGTACGAGCGGGGGAACCGGCGGATCGTCAGCACCGGCCCCACCAGCGACAGCGGCGGGATGATCACGTTGACCCGCTCGCCGCCGGGCAGCCGCGCGTCCACCATCGGGCTCGACTCGTCCACCCGGCGGTTCACCTGCGCGACGATCCGGTCGATCGTCTGGTAGAGCTGGTCCTCGCTGGCGAACGCGGTGTCGACCCGCTCCACCCGGCCGTCCCGCTCCACGAACACATGGTCGGGGCCGTTCACCATGATCTCGGTGACGGTCTCGTCGGCGAGCAGCGGTTCGAGCACGCCGAGGCCGAGCGCCTCGTCCACGACCCGGCGGACCAGCGCGGCGCGCTCCCCCGGCGACAGCACCGGCCCCTCGCGGCCGACGATGTGCCCGGTGACCTTCTCCAGCCGGGCCCGCCGCTGCGCCAGCCCGAGCAGCGCCAGCTCGTCGAGGTTCACCTCCTCCAGCAGCCGGCGGCGCCAGTGCGACACCCCGGCGCGGCTCGCGGCGGTGCCGTGGAGCCGCTCGTCCTCCAGGCGGTCCCTCAGTCCCATCGGCTCACCCCTCCGGCATCGTGACGGTGCGGGTCACGGTGTAGTCGAGCGGGACGCCGCGCCACAGCAGCGGCACCTTCGCCCGCACGGTGCAGGACACGCCGTCGCCGCCGGCCTCGCCGCCGCGCAGCGTCCGCTCGTTCAGCCAGCCCGGCAAAGCCGCGGCCGCCGCCGGGACGCAGGCCGACGCGTCCTGCCGCATGGCCGCCACGCGGGCGCCGGTCCGCGCCGCGTTCTCCACCCGCTCGACCGTCACGGACGCCATCAGCGCCTCGAAGCAGACCAGCACGACCGCCAGCACGATCGGGAGCAGCGCGGCGAACTCGACGGACGCGGTCCCGCGGTCGGCGGCGGGACGCGCGGCCCGGACGGTGTCGGGGGCGGCCACGGCGTCACCCGTCCCCCGCGCCCTCGTCGACGATCCTGGCGCGGGTGGTCAGCCCGAACGTCGACGACCAGCCCGGCAGGACCGCCGGGACGTCCACCGTCACCTTCGCGTACCCGTCCTCGACCCCGAGGTGCAGCACGTCCTCACCGCCCCACGGGCCCGCCACCCGCGCCACGGCGCGCCGCCGCACCTCCTGCCTCGCCTCCGGCGTGTCGTAGCCGACCACCGCCACCGCCCGCGCCGCCTCGTCCGCCGCGTGGCTCGCGTACATCGAGGTCAGCCCGGTCAGCAGCGCCTGCCAGCAGAGCAGCAGCACCAGCCCGACCAGCGGGACGATCGCCGCGAAGTCCACCGACGCCGCGCCCCGGTCGTGCGTCCCCTCCCGCGCCCCCGGGTCGTCCAGCAGGCCCGTCTCGCGGACCAGCCCGCTGATCGCCTTGCGGAAGTCGGAGCTCTTCACCGCCTCCGGCGAGCCGGTGTTCGACGCATCCTCCAGCGCCCGGTACACCGCCGGGACCGTCGTCCCGAGCAGCCCCACCCCGACGATCTTCGCGGCCAGGTCCGGCTGGATCTCGTTGCGGCGGTCGTGCCGGTTCAGCAGGACCGCGGCGTCCTCCTCCTTGCGGACGCGCAGCCGCCCCCACATCTTCACCAGCCGCTTCGCGCCGCGCAGGGCGGGCAGGTCCGGGGTCGCCGCGATCACCACCCGGTCCGCCAGCTCCACCGCCATCGCGCTCGCCTCCGACAGCTGGGCACCGCAGTCGACGATCACCACCTGGTAGCGGGCCCGCAGCGCGGCGAGGATCTGCCGCGCCGCGCGGGCCGGGACGTCCTCGGCCCGCTCCCCCTCCGCCGGGGCCGGCAGCAGGTGCAGGCCGAGGCGGTGCACGAACAGCGCCTCGGCGAGCGTCGGGCCGTCCAGGTCGTCGGCCGCCCCGACGAGGTCGGCGATGCTGCGCCGGTGCACGACGTCCAGGTAGCCGGCGGCGTCGCCCTTCTGCAGGTCCAGGTCCACCAGGCACACGCCGCGGCCCGCCGTCGCCCCCGCCACGGCGAGATGCACCGCGATCGTCGTCGCGCCCGTCCCGCCCTTGGCGCCGCACACCGCCAGCACCGTCCCGACGCGGCCGGGCAGCGGGCCGTCCTCGGACGAGTCGAAGTGCCGGCGCATCGTCCGGGCCCACTCCGCCGCCGCCTCCACCCGGCCCTGCAGCTCCGACAGCGTCGGCTCCGTCGAGATCACCCCGCGCGCGCCCGCCGCCATCGCCGCGCCGAACGTCTCCGCCGTCGCCTCCTCCGCGATCAGCACCACCGGCAGGTGCGGATGCCGGACGCCCAGCTCGCGGATCAGGTCGAGCGCCGGCAGCGGCCCGAGCGCCTGGTGCAGCAGCACCACGTCCAGGCCGGGGGCACCCGCCGCCGCGTCCACCACGTCGCCGGTGCTCGTCTCCACCCCGGCGACCTCGACCGCGCCGAGCTCGCGGAACTGCGCGTTCAGCAGCGACGCCAGGGCGCGGTCGGCGGTGGCCAGCAGCACCCGGACGGGCCGTCCGGTCACGGGGCCGTTCACCGGGCCGCCGGCATGTCGCAGATCGCGCCGAGCTTGCGCACCGGGTCGCTCGCCGCGTCGGCCTGGTCGCCGCCGATCAGCGCGAGCCGGACATGGCTCGCGAACGCCTCCGCGTACGTCAGCTTCACGCTGTCGTCGGCCGCCAGCGCGAACGTGATCGGCACGACCGTGTTCACGTCCTGCGCGTTGGACCCCGAATGCTGCCGGGTCGTCCGGCCGACCTGGATCACCTGCGCGCGCCGGATGATCCGGGACGCGCAGGACCGCTGGTCGCGCTGCGACTGCTGCTGGAACGTCGCGTAGATGTCGACGACCATGCCGGGCTTGACCTTGCCCGCCACGCCCGTCTCCGCGTCGATCATGATGGCGATCTCGCGCTGGCCGGGCTGCAGCAGCGGCGCGTCGATCAGCATGCCCTGCTGCAGGTAGGCGCCCGCGACCAGCGCGGTCGGCGCGACCTTGCCCGCGACGGACGCCGGGTCGGTGAGCATCGTGTCCGGCGACCACTTGGCCGGCATCTCGACGCGCTCGACCATGCCCGGTTCGAGCCGCCCGTACGCGGGGACGGCGACCTTCAACCGCAGCACCTGCCGCTTCTCGCCGACCTCGGCGCGCACCGAGCCGACATAGCCGAGCACCGACACGAACACCGTCACGGCGCCCACCGCCGCGAGGATCATGAGCAGCACGCCGCGGCGCTGTCGGGGGTTCATGTGACTCCGTTCGCATACGACGGGGACGGGGACTCGGGGACGCCGGCCCAGGGAGGCGCGCTGACGAGCCGCGCCGGCGGTGGCTGCTCCGCCGGAAGCGGCCACGCGGGGGACGGTCCTGGGGCGGCGGCGTGCCCGGCCTGCGCCGGCGCCGCAGCGGGCGGCGGCGTCCGGACGGGCTGGACCATTTCGCAGAACGGGCAGACCGGCGAGCCGACCGCCGCACCGCACCAGGGGCAGGGCTCGCAGACCGCGTCCCGCAGCAGCGCTTGGAGCACGCTGCTGTCCCCGCTGAACGCGACGAACTCGACGTACCTCTTCGCGCGCCAGTACTCGGCGCCGAGCGGCTGGTCGGCGACCACCGACACCGACACCGCGCCGAGCGCCGGCCCCAGCCGGTCGCGGATCCAGGCGGCGCTGCCGCCGTGCTCGGCGGCCAGCACGACCACCGGGGGCCGCGGCGCGTCACCGGTCACCGGCGCCGTGTCCGGCCCGGCCCGCAGGACCGACGGATACGGGGCCGCCGTGACCAGGAACTCGCTGCCGGGCAGGTACGAGGCGAGGTGATCGCCGAAGCCCGTCGGCACGTGCTCCAGCCGGGTGACGCTGTTCACCCGCGCCCCGGCGACCAGCAGCCCGGCAAGCCTCGGCGCGACGGTCGCGAGCGTCCCTGGCTCGACGTACGGGGCGAGGAAGGCCAACTGGTCGGCCACCAGCGACAGCGCGAGCGGCGGGAGGTCGAGCGGAACGATCGCCAGGCGGCGCGTCCCCAGCGACGCGCGCGCGAACCGCAGCAGCCGGCCCGCCGCGTCCGGCCGCCACGACGGGTAGAGGGCGAGCACCGCCGGACGCTCGGCCAGCGTGCTCCCGATCCGGGCGGTGAACTCCAGCCCCTCTTCCGACAGCGGCGAGAACCCCGCCCGGAACCGCTCGGCCGCCACGCCGCGGAAGACGCCCAGGCCGGGAACGTCGTCGGGGACCATCACCAGCGTCACGCGGGGCCCCGAAAGGTCACGTGCCTCACCACACCCTCCACCGGGCCGTCCGGACGGCCCGGTACGGCGCCGCGCCGGATTTCCGGAGCCGCGGGCCACGATAACCATCGAAATACGCCACGATCAAGAATTGAAACGGCCAATCTGACGAACTCGTGAGAAGTTACCCGATATCCGGTTGGACCGATCCCAAGAACGGTGCACCAGCAAGGTGAACTTTTCTTGACCAATTATCGAATGAACGAAAAATCCGCAGGTGAGCGAAGGATCCTAAGCCCCTGGCCCCACGGGGCGGCCGCCGAAAGGGGGCCCTCGGACCCATGTCTCAGAGAATGGACTCGAATACCATGTCCAGCCCGCCCGCCGCCCCGTTTCGCGACATTCCCGTCACCACCCGTGCCAGCGGAATCCCGCAGCGTGCCCAGCGGCCGCCTCCGGAAGAACCGCGGCACGCCCGGTGAGCCGCGCGTCCCGTTCCGTCCGCACGCCCGGATCAGGCTCTAGAGTCTTCCCATAGGCGGCCCCAGACTGGAGACGACGGCGATGACGCACCCATCGGACCCCGGCCAATCACCGCGCCCCCCGGGACCCCCGTCCGGCCCCGGCGGGGGACCGTACGGCCCGCCGCCGCAGCAGCAGCCCGGGCCCGTCCCCGGCCCCCGCCCGCCCGGCACCTACGGCACCGGCCCCTACCAGCAGCCGCAGGGCTGGCAGCCCCCTTCTCGCGGCCCGCAGGAGAAGGGCCTGATCAGCGCGCTGTTCGACGCGAACTTCAACCATCTCGTCACGCCGAAGCTCATCAAGCTCTTCTACGTCCTGTCGCTGCTGCTGATCAGCCTGTCCGCCCTGCTCGTCGTGGTGATCGGGATCTGGGTCATGGGCCTGCGCAATGGCTGGCTGCTCGGCCTCGTCATCATCTGCGCCTCGCCCGTGATCTGGTTCTTCGAGGCGATCCTGGCTCGGATCTTCATGGAGGCGATGGTCGTCAGGTTCAAGGAGGTCGAGTACCTCCGGATCATCAAGGACAAGGACTAGACGGGGCTGCGGTGGGCGAGTTCGACGGGACCGGGTCCGGCGAGGCCGGATCCGGCGGGAGCGGGCCGCGGGACACGCGGCGGGACGCCGGGGCGACCCGGCGGGACGAGCGGGTGCCCGCGCCGCGCACGCCGCCGGCGTCCGGACCCGGGGCGACGCGGCGGGACGGGCAGGCGGCCGGCGATCCGCTGATGCGCCTTCCCGCGGCGCTGGCGGAGCGATACGAGGCGGTCGCCGAGCTGCCGGTGCAGGGCGCGGAGTCGGACCTGCTGCTGGTGCGGGACGAGCGGGGCGACCGGTTCGTGGCGAAGGTGTTCCGCCGCGGGTACCACGCCGACCGGGACGTGTGGGCGAAGCTGCCGTCGCTGGACTCGCCGCACGTGCTGCGCATCGTCGAGACGGGCCACGCGGACGGCCGTGACTACGAGGTCACCGCGTACGCGCCGGACGGCAACCTGCGCAACCTGATCGACGGCCCCCTGCCGGAGGGGACCGTCAGGGAGATCGCGGCGCAGCTGGCGGACGGCCTGGCGGCGCTGCACCGCGCGGGCATCGTCCACCGCGACCTGAAGCCGGAGAACGTGCTGGTCCTGGAGGCGGAGCCGCTGCGGCTGGCGATCGCCGACTTCGGGCTGAGCAAGGTGCTCGACGAGAGCGTGGTGTTCGCGTCGTCGTCGCGGACGCTGGCGTACGCGGCGCCGGAGTCGCTGTCGGGGCAGGTGTCCCCGGCCCGGGACTGGTGGTCGCTCGGGATGATCGTGCGGGAGTGCGCGACGGGCCGGGCGCCGTTCCGCGGGATGAGCGAGACCGTGGTGGTCGACCATCTGGCGACGCGTCCGGTGAGCGCGGACGACGTGCCGGACGCGCGGCTGCGGCTGCTCTGCCAGGGACTGCTGACGCGCGATCCGCGGCACAGGTGGACCGGCGAGCAGGTCGCCGAGTGGCTGGACGGCGCGTCCCCGCACGTCGTGGAGGAGGCCGCACAGCCGGGCGTCCGCCTGCCGTTCCTCGGCGCCCGCTACGCGAGGCGCGAGGACCTGGCGCGCGCGCTGGTGGAGAACTGGGACGACGCCGCGCAGTACTTCTTCGGGCGCGGGGAGTCCGGCGAGGCGTGGCGGAGCCTGCGGGAGTGGCTCGCGGGCGTGCCGGACGACAGCCGCATCGCGCTGGTGGACGGCCCGCTCACGTCGGCTCTGCCGCCGGACGTGAAGCTGCTGCATCTGGTCCTGTGGCTGGATCCGGCGCTGCCGCCCCACTACCTCGGCCGCAGGACGTCCGCCGAGGACCTGCCCGCGCTCGCCGCCCTCGCGGACGATCCCCGGCACCCCGACCATCGCCTCGCGTGCCGGATGGGGCGGGACCTGTGGGAGCACGGCCTGCTGCGCGTCCTGGCGGGTTTCGCGGGCGCCGGGGAGCTGGCCGGGATCGACGGCCAGTGGCGCGCGCACGTCGCGGCATGGAACGACCTCGCGCGCTGGCTGCGCGCTCAGGACGCGACGCCTGCCGGGCTGGCGGCGCGGCTGCCGGACGCGGAGGCGGGGAACCCGCCGGCCGTGCTGCTGGCGCTGCTCGCGCTGGCGGCCCGGCCCGCGGAGGCGCACCGGTCGCTGGCCGAGGGCGCGGCGCGGGCCCGGGCGGCCGTCCCGGAGCCGGTGCCGTGGTTCGCGTGGATGGCGGACGGGGCGGGCGACGATCCGCTGCGGCTGCTCGCGGTCGCGCGCGCGCTGCCGGAGGCCGTCGTGGAGGCGGAGGCGCGGGCGCGCGAGCGGCACGCGGCGGCGCGTCGTTCGGAGGAACTGCGGGCGCAGTGGGCGGACCGGGAGCGGCAGCGCCTCACCGGGCGCGGCGCGGCGGTGACGCGGGCGGTCGTGTGGTCGCTGCCGATCCTGGCGATCTGGCTGGCGGGCAGCTGGGTCGTCGGCAGCCTGTTCGGCGCCGGGAAGCACGACGACGGGACGACCTCGGTGGGGCTGCACGCGTCGTCGGGCGGCGGCGTGCCGTTCGCGGCGCTCGCCGTCCTGGCGGTCATCGCGTGGGGCGTGCAGTGCGGCGCCGAGGTGCTTCTGGCGCGCGCGCAGGGCGGCGACTATCTCCCGTACGGGCCGTGGTCGCTGATATCGAAGGTGCTCGGCGCGGGCGGCCGGGGACTGTCGCGGGCGTCGCGCACGATGTCGGGCGCCGCGCGCCGCAATGACCGGCGGGGCTGCGGGTTCCTGCTCCTCGCCGGTACGGTGCCGCTGCTGATCCTGCTGCTGCTGGCGGCGGCGCTGACGTCCATCGCGAGCGTGCTGTGGGTGCTGGTGATGGTCGCCGGAGCCGTCGCGCACGCGGTGGCGGCCGGTGTCCGGATGCACCGCTGGCAGCAGGCCCGCACGAGCCACCCCGGAGGGACCCCCACATGAGCAGCGGCGTCGAGGCCGACATCGTGCTGGACGCGGCGGTCGTGCTGACCCTGGGCATGAACCGGGTGCTCGGCCGCGGCGGCGACGCGGCGGGTCGCGGCGCGCAGGCGCTGGCCGCGCTCGCCGCGGGACGGGCGGAGGCGCGGGAGGCCGCGCTCGCCGAGGTCCGGACGCACGAGCGGGCGCTGCGGGAGGTCGTCGAGCGCAACGCGCGCATCGCGGCGCTCGCCGAGACCCGCGCCAAGCTCGGCGCGGATGTGGCGCTGCCGCCGCCGCTGCGGCCCGGCGAGGAGTCCGCGCAGGAGCTGACCGCCTGGTGCGCCGCGACGGACCGGCTCCTGGACGAGGCCGAGCGCCGCCTGTCGGAGCATCTCGCCGCGCAGGTCACCGCGCAGGTCTTCACCGCACCGGCCGAGGGCCTCCGCGCCGACACCGGCCGGACCCCGCCGCCCCGTCGCGGCGGCGACGACACCCAGCGGACCCTCGAAAGGATCATGGCGCGGCTGCTGCCCGACGCCGCCGAGGACGAGCGCCGCGCGGTCGCCGAGGCGGCCCGCCTCCTCGCCGCCGTCGGCACCGCCGAGGAGGCCGAGAGCGTCCTGCACGAGGTCCGGCTGCGGATCCGCGAGGCCAACCGGCGCACCGAGGACGCGCGCGAGCTGGCGCGGCGCCGCGCCGCCGAGCGGGAGGCCGCCGAGCAGGCCGAGGCGGAGCGCCGGTACGTGCTCGACTCGATCACCGCCGCGTTCGAGGACATGGGCTACGAGGTCCAGCCGGGTTTCGAGACGCTGACCGCCGGGGACGGCTCGGTGGTGCTGACCAAGGGCGCCTGGCCCGACCACAGCGTGCGGATGCGGGTCGACGGCGCCGCGCGCGTCGAGGCGGCGATGGTCCGGGAGCGGCCCGCCGAGAGCGAGGACGACCGGCGCGTCGACGTCGAGCGGGAGCGCGAGTGGTGCGCGGCGTTCGAGGCGGCGCGGGCGCGGCTGGCGGACGGCGGGATCCGCTCCGAGGTGTCCTGGCGGGTGGATCCCGGGGTGCGGGAACTGCCGGTCGGCGGCGCGTCACGGCAGACTGGTGGGCGTTCGGGGCAACGCGAACGCCGCCGGGAGCGTCCCACGTGACGTGCCGTCTCCCGTCGGCGGCGCGTGATCGGAGAATGGGGGCCGCGGGGCGCGGGAGGCCGGCGCCCCTCGGGACATGCGGAGTGGAGCGAGCCAGATGAGCATTGATTCGCCGACCCTGGGCGGCCGGCTGCAGGGCTGGCCGCCGTTCATCCGCGAACTCGACGCGACGCTGTCGGTGCACTCCCAGTACGTCCTGTCGGGCAACCTGTACGACAGCTTCCTGGCGCCGCCGGCCGAGGGCGGCGGCCCCGCGCGGCTGCTGCCGCTGCGGTCCCTGCTGTGGGAGACGCTGCGCGCCAGCGGCGCGTCGTTCATGGTGGTGTACGACCCGGTGGACGGCCTGGAGATCGTCCCGCCGCCGGGCGACGAGGCCGGTGACGAGGCGGAGCGCGCCGCAGAGCGGGTGCTCGGCAAGATCAAGGACGAGCGGCCGTCGCTGGAGGCGCTGACCCGGCACCTGGCGGCGGTGGCGCGGCCGCAGGAGAACGTGCGCGCCGCGTTCGTCATCGACTCGGCGTCCCGGATCGCCCGCACCCCGACCGAGATGGAGCCGGCCGAGCGGGACTTCTTCCGGTTCTGCGCGAAGCTGTCGCGGACGGCCCGGCCCGTCCGGGGGAACGGGGCGCGGCCGAAGCCGCTGTACAACCCGGTGGTGTGGCTGGTGGAGCGGCCGGGCGACCTGCCGTCCTGGCTGACCGCCGACAACGACACGATCCGCGAGATCACGATCCCGCGCCCGCACCTCGGTGACCGGCAGGAGACGGCGCGGCTGCTGGCCCGCGCGTTCGGGGTGAGCGACGTCGGCGCGGACGAGGCCGCCGCGGCGGCGTGCGACTCGTTCGCCGAGCAGGCCGACGGGCTCACCCTCCAGTCGATGATCGAGGTGACGCGGCTGGCGAAGGAGCGCAACGTCGACCTGGCGGACCTGCCCGACGCGGTCCGCACGTACAAGCTCGGCGTCCTCGACAACCCGTGGAGCCGCGGGCACCTGCGGCGCCGGGTGCTGGAGGGCGAGAAGCGCGTCCCGGAGCGGGTGATCGGGCAGCCGCAGGCCGTCACCAAGACCCTCGACATCCTCAAGCGGGCGGTGCTGGGCCTGTCGGGCGCGCAGGCGACCCGGTCCGGCAGCCGGCCGCGCGGCGTGCTGTTCTTCGCCGGGCCGACCGGCACCGGCAAGACCGAGCTGGCCAAGGCGATCACCGAGCTGGTGTTCGGCGACGAGTCGGCCTACCTGCGCTTCGACATGAGCGAGTTCTCCGCCGAGGGCTCCGGGGACCGGCTGATCGGGGCGCCGCCCGGGTACGTCGGGCACGAGGCGGGCGGCGAGCTGACCAACGCCGTCCGGGAGGACCCGTTCCGGGTGATCCTGTTCGACGAGATCGAGAAGGCGCATCCGCGGATCCTGGACAAGTTCCTGCAGATCCTGGAGGACGGGCGGCTCACCGACGGGCGCGGCAACACCGTGCACTTCTCCGAGTCGATCCTGATCTTCACCTCGAACCTCGGGATGTTCGTGCCGGGCCGCGAGCCGGGCATGCTGGAGGCCGTCCCGGCGCTCGCGGGCGACCGGGTGCGCAACATCACACCCGGGATGTCCTACTTCGAGGTGGAGCAGCGGATCAAGGACGCGGTCGCCGCGCACTTCACCGAGGTGCTGAACCGCCCGGAGCTGCTCAACCGGTTCGGCGACAACATCGTGGTGTTCGACTTCATCTCCGGCGACGCCGCGCACAAGATCTTCGACCTGCAGTTCGCGAACATCTGCAAGCGGGTCGCCGACGAGCACCGGCTCATGCTGACGGTGCGGGACGACGCGCTGCAGACGCTCCGCGACTGGTGCACCGACGAGCTCGACAAGGGCGGCCGGGGCATCGGCATGGCGCTGGAGTCGCACTTCGTCAACCCGCTGGCGCGCGCGCTGTTCGACCGCGAGCTGGGCTCCGACGAGCGAATCACCGTATACGGGATCCGGCGCGAGGGCGGCATCGTCCACCTGGACATCCAGTGACCGCCGGACCCCCCGTCCCCTCCCCCGGCGAGCCCGTGTCCCCCGGCGAGCCCCCGGACGAGGCTCCCGCGCTGCTGCTCGCCAAGGCGCACTATCCGGTGACCACACTCGGCCCCGGCACGCGCGCGGGCATCTGGACGCAGGGCTGCACGCTGCACTGCCACGGCTGCCTGTCCCGCGACACCTGGGAGGCGGACCCGGCCAAGGCCGTGCCGGTCGAGGCCGTTCTCGGCTGGCTGGAGTCCCTTCCGGGCCCGCTGGACGGGATCACGATCTCCGGCGGGGAGCCGTTCCAGCAGCCCGAGGCGCTCGCCGCCCTGCTGCGCGGGATCCGCGCGTGGCGTGCCGCGCGGCGTGAGACGATGCCATTGGACATATTGGTGTACAGCGGATATGTCTACTCTCGGCTTTCGCGGGTCAGGGGGTCGCGCGAGATCCTCGACCTGTGCGATGCCGTGATGGCGGGGCCGTACGTCGATCGGCTCAACCCGAGGGGGCGACACCCGGAAGGTGGCTCTCTACTCTGGAGGGGGTCGGCGAACCAGCGCGCCGTCCCGCTCACCCCGCTGGGGGAGGAGCGGTACGGGGCATCGGCCGGCATCGGTAAGACTAGGGAACACGCAGGGCCCCGAGTGCAGGTGTCCGTGGACGAAGGGCCGGAGGGAAGGCGGGTGTACTACATCGGGATCCCGCGAAGGGGTGACATGGAGCACCTCACGTCGAGGCTCGAACGCGCCGGCGTGCGCTCGGGGGATGTGTCATGGCGACCTTGAACTGTCCTGTCTGTGACGAGCCGTACCAGCAGGGCGATCTGCTCTGCCTGAGCTGCGGGGCCAACCTGGCGCGCCCGGGGGGCGGCCACCGGGCCGGTCCGGGCGGGTACGACCAGGGCCCGCCGCAGCACGGCGCTCCACAGCACGGCGCCCCCCAGCACGGTGCCCCACAGCACGGCGGCCCGCCCCAGCACGGTGCTCCGCAGCACGGCGCTCCCCAGCACGGCGGCTTCCCGCCGCAGCAAGGCCAGCCGTACCAGCAGCCGCCCCAGCACGACTACCAGCAGCCTCCGCAGCACGGCGCCCCCCAACACGGTGCTCCGCAGCACGGCGCCCCTCAGCAGGGCGGGCTCCCGCCCCAGCACGGCCAGCCGTCGCAGGACCAGTGGGGGCCGCCCCCGCAGCAGCAGCCGGACCAGTGGGGGCCACCGCCGCAGCAGCAGCCTGACCAGTGGGGCCCGCCGCCGCAGCAGCCGCAGCACGGCCAGCCGCAGCATGGGGCTCCGCAGCAGGGGCAGCAGCCGGCGGACCCGTGGGCCATGCCGCCGCAGCAGCAACAGCAGCAGCCGGACCAGTGGGGTGCGCCGCCGCAGCAGCACCAGCCGCCGCCCGACCAGTACCGGCAGCCGGAACCGCAGTACCAGCCCGAGCAGCCGTACCAGCAGCAGCCGGACCAGTACATGCCGCAGCCCGGCCCGGCGGACCACCAGTACGGCCCGCCGCCGCAGCAGCAGCCGCCGATCCCGCCGCCGCACGGCCGCGAGGCGACCCTGCTGCCGCCCGACCAGCAGCGGGGGCACCAGCACCCGCAGCAGCCCGACAGCACGGCGTTCATGTGCCCGTACTGCGAGGCCGTGCTGACCAACCCGGGCGCCGCGCAGTGCAACTCGTGCGGCCGGCCGCTGCCCCAGAAGGGCACGCCCGTCCTGCGGGTCCAGTTCCCGACCGGCGAGCTGAAGGTCTCCGTCGGCCAGCACCTGGTGCTCGGCCGGGACGCCGGCCAGTCGCCGGTGGCCGCCACGTTCACCCAGTACGACAACGTGTCGCGGCGGCACTCGACGGTCTGGCTCGACCCGTCCGGGACGGCCTGGGTCCGCGACGAGGGCTCCACCAACGGGACGTTCGTCAACGGCGAGCGGCTCCCCCGCGGCGTGGAGGCCCCGCTGCGCGACGGCGACCAGCTCCGCCTGGCCGCCGACGTGACCGGCACGGTCCAGCTCGCCTAGCACGACCGGCCGGCACGACCGACAACGAAACGGCCCCGCGGTTCCTCGGAACCGCGGGGCCGTTTCCTTTCGCGTCCTGTGCGCCTCGTCCCGGCGTCAGCCGGCGCGCTTGGTGCGGGCGCGCATCCGCTCGCGCTCCTTGGCGTCCAGCACCACCTTGCGGATGCGGACGTTCGCGGGGGTCACCTCGACGCACTCGTCCTCGCGGCAGAACTCGAGGGCCTCCTCCAGCGACAGGACCCGCGGCGGGGTGAGCCGCTCCAGCTCGTCACCGGTGGAGGAGCGCATGTTCGTGAGCTTCTTCTCCTTGGTGATGTTGACGTCCATGTCGTCGGAGCGGGAGTTCTCCCCGACGATCATGCCCTCGTACACCTCGGTGGTCGGCCCCACGAAGAACGTGCCGCGCTCCTGCAGGTTCGTGATCGCGTACGCGGTGGCGGCGCCGGAGCGGTCCGCGACCAGCGAGCCGGACGGCCGGGTGCGCAGCTCGCCGAACCAGGGCTCGTAGCCCTCGAACACGTGGTGCGCCATGCCGGTGCCGCGGGTCTCGGTCATGAACTCGGTGCGGAACCCGATCAGGCCGCGCGCCGGGACCAGGAACTCCATCCGGATCCAGCCGGTGCCGTGGTTGGTCATGTGCTCCATGCGGCCCTTGCGGACCGCCATCAGCTGCGTGACCGCGCCGAGGTGCTCCTCGGGGATGTCGACGGTGAGCCGCTCGACCGGCTCGTGCTTCTTGCCGTCGATCTCCCGCGTGACGACCTGCGGCTTGCCGACGGTCAGCTCGTAGCCCTCCCGGCGCATGTTCTCCACCAGGATCGCGAGGGCCAGCTCGCCGCGGCCCTGCACCTCCCAGGCGTCGGGGCGCTCGGTCGGCAGCACCTTGATCGACACGTTGCCGACCAGTTCGCGGTCGAGCCGGTCCTTGACCATCCGGGCGGTGACCTTCGTGCCCTTCTCGCGGCCCGCCATCGGACCGGTGTTGGTGCCGATCGTCATGGAGATCGCGGGCTCGTCCACCGTGATCAGCGGCAGCGGGCGCGGGTCGTCCGGGTCGGCGATGGTGTCGCCGATCATGATCTCCGGGATGCCGGCGATCGCGATGATGTCGCCCGGCCCCGCCTCGTCGGCGGGCTTGCGGGTCAGCGCCTCGGTCATCAGCAGCTCGGTGATCTTCACCTTCTCGATGCTGCCGTCGTGCCGGCACCACGCGACCTGCTGGCCCTTCTTGATCGTCCCCGCGTGCACGCGGCACAGCGCGATCCGGCCCAGGTAGCTGGAGGCGTCCAGGTTCGTCACGTGCGCCTGCAGCGGCGCGTCCGGGTCGAACGACGGCGCCGGGATCGTCTCGGTGATGACCGTGAAGAGCGGCTCCAGGTCCTCGCTGTCGGGCATGCCGCCGTCGGCGGGCTTGTTCAGCGACGCCCGCCCGGCGCGCCCCGAGGCGTACACGATCGGGAAGTCGATCTGGTCCTCTTCGGCGTCGAGGTCCATGAACAGCTCGTACGTCTCGTCCACGACCTCGTCGATGCGGGCGTCGGGCCGGTCGGTCTTGTTCACGACCAGGATCACCGGCAGCCGCGCCTCGAGCGCCTTGCGCAGCACGAACCGGGTCTGCGGCAGCGGCCCCTCGCTGGCGTCCACCAGCAGGACGACGCCGTCCACCATGGACAGGCCGCGCTCGACCTCGCCGCCGAAGTCGGCGTGGCCGGGCGTGTCGATGATGTTGATGGTCAGGCCGTTGTGCCGGACGGCCGTGTTCTTGGCGAGAATGGTGATGCCCTTCTCGCGCTCAAGATCGTTGGAGTCCATGACGCGGTCGTCGACGTCCTGGTTCTCGCGGAAGGCGCCGGACTGCCAGAGCATGGCGTCGACCAGCGTCGTCTTGCCGTGGTCGACATGGGCGACGATCGCGACGTTCCGGAGGTCGTCGCGCGTGGAGATGGGCATGCGGGCTCGCCTTGCGTGAGAGTTCGGGAGTCGCCGCAGACGCGCGGCTGCCACCATTCTACTTGGCGCACGGCGCCGCCTGTTCAGAGCCGCTCGTCCCCTGCCTCACACGGGCCTCGATTGGCCATCTTTGCCCATCCTTTGTAATCTTCCCGAGATCCGGTCGTCCGGAGCCCCACCCCCCGGGGCTGCGACCGGACCGCCGAATCCCCCGCGGCACCCACCCGCGGACGAACCGGGGACCCATCCCCCTGGGGTGAATCGACGCACGTCGTAGGGCGACTCCTGGCCCGAACCCGTCAGCTAACCCGGTAGGCGAGCGAGGAGAGGAGACACCGGCTTGGCACCGGACCCCCGTCCCCGGCGGCGCGTCGCGCCGACCGCCACCGCCGCCGCAGTGCTGGTCATCGGCCTCGGCACCACCGCCCCCGTCGCCGCGCACGCCGCGACCCCCTTCGGCCCCGCCGCCGCACCGCAGGCCACCGGGACGCCCAGCCCCCTCCCCACCACGGAGAAGGGGCTGAAGCAGAGCCTCAAGGAACTGAACGACGAGGCCGAGACGCTCACCGAGCAGTTCAACAAGACCCGCGTCGACCTCGGCCGCGCGGTCAAGGCGGAGAAGTCCGCCACCGCGTACGCGCAGAAGCTGCTGCAGCAGACCGAGCCCGCCCGCCAGCGGCTCGCCCAGCTGGCCGCCGCCAACTACATGAGCGGCGGACCCGACGCGATCTTCAGCTCCGGCGGCAGCGCCGACAGCCTGTCCGACTCGGCCTACCTCCAGCAGAACCAGGCCACCACCGTCCTCGCCCTGCAGAAGCAGGTCGACCAGGCCGAGGCCGCCCAGCGCGCCGCGCAGCAGCGGACCGAGCAGGTCAAGCAGGCCCAGGCGAAGGTCCAGGCCGCCCGCAAGGCCGCCAAGGCCAAGGTGGACGAGGTCATGAAGCGCCTCGACAAGCTGACCACCACCCACACCACCGACCCGAAGTCCGGCCTCACCGCCACGATCAAGGGTTCGGACCTGCCCGCCAAGATGGCCCGCAAGGCCCTCACCAAGCTCGGCAGCCCGTACGTCTGGGGCGCCGCCGGCCCGAGCTCCTTCGACTGCTCCGGCCTCGTCGTCTGGGCCTACGCCCAGGTCGGCAAGCCGGGCCTGCCGCACTACACCGGCGACCTCTTCCAGCTCGGCACCAAGGTGTCCCGCTCCTCGCTGCGCGCCGGCGACCTGGTGTACTTCGGCAGCAACCTCCACCACATGGGCATCTACGTCGGCGACGGCAAGTTCCTCCAGGCGCCGCAGACCGGCGACGTGGTGAAGATCTCCAAGCTCTCCACCCGCTCCGACTTCGCCGGCGCGAACCGCATCTCCTAGCGGACCCCGCCTCAGCGGAGGTCGGGCTCCAGCTCCGTGATGACGGGGCGGTCGCCGGGGAGCCAGGCGACGTCGTACAGGTCGTCGCGGGTGAGCCAGCGCAGGGCCAGGTGTTCGAGGGCCCGCGGCTCGCCTTCGACGATCTCGGCGGTCCAGACGCGCAGGAGCGCGCGCTCGCTGAGCCGCCAGTCGCCGCCGACGCGGCGGAGCGGGCGGATCTTGACGGCGAGCTCCTCGTGGCACTCGCGGACCACGGCGTCCTCGTCGGACTCGCCCGGGTCCACCTTGCCGCCCGGCAGCTCCCAGCCGCCGGCCATGTGCGGCGGCTCGGCGCGCTGGGCGGCGAGCAGCCGCCCGTCGCGGATGATCGCGGCGCCCACGACGACCAGATCGGTGATGGTGACCAGCCCCTTCCGTCCCTACCCGTCTGAGACGGCCGCCCGGGGCCGGTCGGTTCCGGCGCGGGCGGTCCCGACCTGACGGGTCGCCTCCTCGACGATCCTCTCAAGGCGGTCGCCGTGCGCGCCGCGCCAGTACACCTGGCCGCAGCCGGCGCACCGACCGTAGACGTCGTAGCTGCGGCGGGTGCCGGCCTCCAGGTCGCGCTCGATCTCCTCCTTGTCGACGGCGACGAGGACGCCGTTGCAGGCGGTGCAGCGCGTCCAGGGGCTGAGGACGGGCGCGAAGCGGTCCAGGAGGTCGCGGAGCTGGTCGTCGGGCCGGGACCCGCGGACGTAGGCGCCGAACCAGAGCGCCCGGCGCCGCAGCAGGCCCCGGTCCTGGGTGAGCAGGACGCGGCGCTCGGCGTTCGCCTGGACGACCAGGGCCGGGTCGTCCATGTCGTTGTGGTAGGCGGTGTCGAGGCCGAGCAGCCGCATCCGGCGCGCGAGCGTGCCCAGGTGGACGTCGAGGAGGAAGCGCGGCGCGTCCTGGCCGGGGTCCAGCGGGACGGGCTGGGGCCGCGGCACGGGCTCCACGCCCACCTCGTCGCCGGCCGCGGGGCGCGCGGACGGCTCGACGGGCTCGCCGCGGACGGTCATCCGGCCGACCTCGGGGAGCGGCACCCCGAGCGACTCCACGACGTGGCCGAGCGTGGACGTCCCGTCCCACGCCACCCGGCTCACCGGTTCGCGCCGTGCGGCGGGCAGGAACATCAACAGGTCGTCGGCGATGCGGACGCGTATCTCGGACTCCACGCCGCCAGCATGCCACGCGGCGCCGACGATCCCCTCCCGATTATCCGGCGGTGATGCGGGCCGCCGCCGCCCGCAGCGTGTCCAGCAGGGACGGGACGTCGTGGCCCTTGAGGACTCCCCCGCTCTTCAGCACGCGGCCGCCGACGAGGACCGTGTCGACGTGCCGCGTCTCGGCGGACAGGACGACGGCCGCGATCGGGTCGTGCGCCGCCGCCATGCCGAGGGTGTCGGTGCGCAGGACGATCAGGTCGGCCTGCTTGCCGGGGGTGAGGGAGCCGGTGACGTCGGCGAGGCCGGCCGTCTCGGCGCCGCCGAGGGTCGCGGCGCGGAGGGCCTCGGCGGTGGTGAACCAGGTGCCGGCGCCGTCCGGGCGGGCGCGTTCGAGGAAGTACGCCGCGCGCATGACGCCGAACATGTCGCCCGGCCCGCTGGCGACGGTGTCGCAGCCGAGGCCGGTCGGGACGCCCGCGGCGTGCGAGCGGCCGGTGGCCGGGTCGCCGATGCCGAGCGCCGCCTCCACTCCGGGGGTGGCCGAGACGGTGCCGCCGTTGGCGGCGATCCTCTTGAACTCCTCGCCGGTGTAGAAGTTGGCGTGCACGTACATGGCGGGATGGTCGATCAGGCCGTTGTCCTCGAGGAACGCCAGGCCGCGGGCCGCGCCGTCGGCGCCGTGGCCGCCCATGTGGACGGTGACGGGCAGGCCGAGGTCGCGGGCCAGCCGCCATTCGGCGAGCGCGCGCTCTTCGCCGGCGATCTCGGGGCCGAGCGCGGCCATCCACATCGAGACGGCTCCGGGCGGCCCGTCGAAGTACTCGCGGCGGACGCGGGCCGTCTCGGCGGCGAGGGCGGCGAGGTCGTCGCCGCCGCCGTAGCAGTAGCCGAACACGGCGCGGATCCCGGACGCGCGGAGCGCGGCGATGTCGGCGTCGGTGTGGTCGGGGCTGAACATGATGTGCGACCAGTCGACGACGGTCGTGATGCCGGAGTCGAGGCACTCCAGGGCGCCGGCGAGGGTCGCGGTGTAGACGTCGTCGGGGCGGTGGCGCGGCGCCAGCTCGCCGAGGACGCGCTGCAGGTAGGCGGGCAGCGTGCTGTCGGGGAGGGTGGCGCGGATCGCGGTCTGCCAGGTGTGCCGGTGGGTGTCGACGAAGCCGGGCATCACGATGCGGCCTGCCGCGTCCAGGATCTCGGCGCCGGCGGGCGCTGCCAGGCCGGGGCCGACGGCGGCGATCCGGCCGTCCTCGACGAGGACGTCCGCGCGTCCGAGGACGGTGGGCGCGGGAGCCGTGTCGATGACCGTGCCGTTGCGGAGGAGAAGCGATGTCATGACGTAAAGCTTAGAAAGAAGCTTTTAAGAAAGCAATACGGCGACAGGTATCCTCGGCTTGTGCGCGATGACGACGGCGGCCGCCGTGACGAGGTGGACGAGCTGGCCGGGGCCTGGCGGCGGGACGGCCTCGGCGAGGACGTCATCGCGATGCTGGAGGTCAGCAAGCGCGCCTCGCGGATCGGGGCGCTCGTCCAGCAGGCGCTGCGCGGGGAACTGGCCGAGCTCGGGCTCACCTACGCCGAGTTCGAGGTGCTGACGGTGCTGAACAGGGCCGGGAAGCCGTACCGGCTGAGGCCGAGCGAGCTGACCCGGTCGGCGTTCCTCACCTCCGGTGGCACGAGCAACGTGCTGCAGCGGCTACAGAAGGCCGGCTATGTCGAGCGGGAGGCCAACACCGGCGATGCCCGCAGCAGGTTCGTCCAGCTCACGCCGGAGGGCCTGCGGGTCACGGCGCTGGCATTGGACGCTTCGGCGCGCGCGCACAGGGAGGCCATGGCGGGGGTGCCCGCCGAGGCGGTCCGCGACGCCGCCGACGCGCTGCGCGACATCCTGCTGGTGATCGGCAAGCGGCGGTTCCGGTGACCAACCGCCCGATCCGTGCCGAATCACCGATGACACGGTCGGCAACTTCTCCTGAATTGACGGCATCGCCGGTGACGAGGCGGACGGCCCGGGCGACACTCGCCCCATGACGACCCCCCGCCACCGGTTCCGCCGCGCGCTCCTCCCGGCCGCCCTGCTCATCGCAGGGCTCACCGGCCCCGCGGCGCACGCAGCCACCGCTCCCGCGACCTACGCCGCCGCTCCCGCCCCGTCCGCCGCCGCCGTCTCCACCGTCTGCGAGTCGTCGCTGCCGTCGCAGGCCGACGACACGATCGCCCTGATCGACAAGGGCGGCCCGTTCCCGTACCCGCAGGACGGCACCGTCTTCCAGAACCGCGAAGGGCTGCTGCCGCAGGAACCGCAGGGCTACTACCACGAGTACACGGTGAAGACCCCGGGCAGCTCCACGCGCGGCGCCCGCCGCATCATCACGTCCGACGACCTCGGCCACGACGGCATGTACTGGACGCCCGACCACTACAGCACGTTCTACGACATCGACTTCGGCTGCTGATCCCGTACCGGACGCCCCGGCCGCCGGCCGGGGCGCCCCCGGTCAGCCGCCCGGCTGCTGCGCGGCCAGCTGCCCGACCTTGGCCTTGAGCTGCGGGCTGGCCAGCGGACGCGTCACGCCCACCCAGTCCGGCCGCTTGTAGGGCTTCACGCCGATCGCGGGCACGCACGCCGAGCAGCTCGCGACGATCATCTTGCCGTTGCCGATGACCATCCCGACATGGCCGGGATTGTCCGCCGACGTCCCCGGACCCGAGTTGAAGAACACCAGGTCGCCCGGCTGCTCCTTGCCCTTGGCGACCTTCAGCCCGAAAGGCCACTGCTCGAACGTGGTCCGCGGGATGCCGAGCCCCGCCGCCCGGTAGGCCGCCTGCACCAGGCTGGAGCAGTCCCACGCGTCCGGGCCGGTCGCGCCGAACACGTACGGCTTCCCGCGCTGCGCCAGCGCGAACGCGATGATCTTCTGGACGAGCTGGCTCGCGTTCGCCGGCAGCTCGTTGTCCTGGCAGTCGACGCCGTTGGACTGCACGACCTTGAAGTCGCCGCCGCCGTACCGCTTCGCCCACGCCAGGACCATGTTCACGTAGTCCCACGAGTGGTTGTACTGGAAGATCGCGGTCTTCATCCGCTGCGGGGCGCCGTTGTGCTTCAGGTAGGCGGCGGCGGTCGGGATCGCGTCGGCAGGGTCGTAGCGGTCCTTCTTGCCGTCCTTGTTCCCGTCCACGGCGAAGGACTTGAACGTCGGGTCCAGGAACTGCATCGGCCCGCCCGCGCCCGCGTAGTTCTCGCCGCTGTGCACGCCCTGCGCGTTGGACGTGCCGTGCCCGGTCTCGACCTCGCCGATGCCCGCCAGCACGTTCCACGGGATGCCGTAGTCCTTGCCGGCCTTCTTGTAGAGGTCGAGGTAGTTCGCCGGGATCGACTTCGCGTCGCCCGCCTCCGCGGGCTGCGCGCCCGCCCCCGAGGTGTCGACGCAGCCGCCGTTCACGCTGCCGCCGAACATGAACTGGCTCGCGCCGAACAGGATCGGCACGAAGATCAGCGCGACGAACAGCGCCGCCGCGGCGGCGAGCGCGCACGCCGCCAGCACACGTTTCGGGGTCATCCGGTGTCCCCCGCCTGGCCCGCGTCGGCGGGCGCGAACGCGTACACCTTCAGCGAGCCGCCGTCGCGCGACACGGTCACCGCGTACTGCTTGCTGTCGCTGCTCGCCGTCCCGTTCTTGGTGAGCTGCTGCTTCCCGGTCACCAGGAAGATGATCGAGTTGTTCTCGATGGTGCGGACCTGGTCGAGCGAGGCGCCGCCCTGCGCGACGAGCTGCTCCTTGCGGCGCTCGTCCTGGATCCCCGGCGCGGACGCGCCCGCCTCCAGCTGGCCGCGCAGGTCATCGGTGACCATGCCGGACATCCGGCCGATGTAGGCGGTCGGGTCCTCGTCGTAGCGGTACGTCCCGTACGCCGCGACGAACCGCTGCGCGAGGTCGGCGGCCGTCGCGAAGTCCTGCTGCGAGAACGGCAGCAGCCGGTAGATGTCGAAGTTCTTCGGGTCGACGGTGCTGTGGATCCCCGGCGGCGGCGACGCCGGCCCGCTC
Organism: Spirillospora sp. NPDC000708; assembly: GCF_040299565.1. Taxonomy (NCBI): domain Bacteria; kingdom Bacillati; phylum Actinomycetota; class Actinomycetes; order Streptosporangiales; family Thermomonosporaceae; genus Spirillospora; species Spirillospora sp. NPDC000708. The sequence continues at coordinate 72,877 of NZ_JBEPCJ010000007.1, read as the reverse complement.
GGGCCGGCCGTCGCCGTCGCGCTCGGGCGCGCGTCCGCCTTGTCGTGGTCGTGCTCCGGCGCCGCCACCGTCAGGTAGACGCCGATGGCGGCGAGCACCACCACGAGCCCGGCGAACAGGAGCTTGCGCTGGCGGTCGTTCAGGTTCATCACTCGTCCCGGTCGGACTCGCCCGGACCGGGCTCGACCGGACGCAGCCAGAACGGGATCGGCGGCCCCTCCTCGGAGCCGCGCCGGCCCCACAGCGGCGGCGGCGACTGCCGCCCGCCGGGACCGCCGTTCGACGGCGCCGCACCGCCGCCGCCCGCACCGGCACGGGGCCGGGGGACGTTCGACGCCGGCTCGCCCGACCCGCCGGACCCGCGCGCTGGCGCGCCGCCGCCCGAGCCTCCGGACCCGCCGCCCGCGCGGCCGCGGCCGCGCTCGGTGGAGCCGGACGAGCGCCCGCCGCCGGAGAACCAGCCGCCGCGCCCGTTGCCCGAACCGCCACCCGAGCCGCCGTTGGAGCCACCCGAGCCGCCGCCGGACGAACCGCCGGAGCCGCCCGAGCCGCCGCTACCGCCGCCGGTGACACCGCCGCCTCCGCCGCGTCCCGACCAGGACGTCGGACGCGGCGCACCGGTACCGGACCCCGCACCGCCGGACGGCTTGCCGCCGCCCGACGCCGAGCCGCCGCTCCCGCGCCCGCCCGAGACCCCGCCCGGCCGCGCGACGATCGCGCCCACGCCAGCACCGCCGCCGCCTGCTGCGCCGCCGGCCGAACCGCCCTTGGCGGCCTGCGCGTCGACGACCTTCGCCGTCCGCGACGGCAGGTTCAGCGGGGGCGCGCCGCGCCGGGACCGTCCCGGCCCCGCGGTGACGCCGCCCGTCCGCGGCTTCGCGGCGAGCACCGGCGCCTCCTCCGGCGACGGCCCCTCCCCGGCTCCGGCCGTGGTGACGCCCGTCCGCCGGTCGGCCGCCGCGGCGCCCGCACCGGCCGCGTCCGCCAGGGCGCCCGCCCCGGCCGCGTCCGCCGCGGCGTCCCGCTTGCCCGCCCAGCGGCCCAGCCGGTACCCGGCCGCGCCCGGCACCACGGCGCCCGCCACGGCCGCCGTGTTCTTGCGCGCCTCCGCGACCGACTTGTCCAGATGGGCCTCGCTCTTCTCCCGCGACCCCACCGCCGAGTAGCCGACCGCCGAGAACAGGTGCTGGAACGGCTTGCGGTAGATGAACGCCGCGAACGTCACCAGCGCGATCAGCAGGATCTGCAGCCCCCACGGCAGCGTCTCGCCGAGGATCAGCCCGTACGCCCACAGCAGCAGCGCCAGCACGCCGATCAGCGCCGCCTGTTTCAGCAGCATCGACAGCAGCAGCTCCAGCCAGCGGACCGCGATCACCCGGCCGATCCCGGGATGGATCCCGATCCCGAGGAAGATCGGCCCCGCCACCAGCAGCAGCAGGAACGCGATCTTCACCACGATCAGCGCGATCGCGATCACCATGATCAGCAGGCCGGCGACCAGCGCCGCGAACAGCCCGCCGAACGCCACCGCCAGCCGGTTCTGCCAGCTCTTGCCCTGGAACAGCGAGTACGTCCCGGGATAGTCGTCCTTGATGGTCTTGGCGACGCTCTTGTAGTCGTCCGCCTTCTGCCCGAGATCGGGTTTCTCCGTGCCGTACGACTCCGGCAGGTCCACCGCCTGCGACGACAGCAGCTTGTCCGCGTTCTGCTTGACGATCTTCGCGTTCGGGTCGGTGGTGCCGAACTCGCCCTGCAGCCACGGCTTGCAGACCAACGCCACCCACAGCCCGTTCGCGTTGCGGGTCGTGGCGTCCAGGTTCGCCGACGCCATCGGGTCCGGCTTGCCGTCCGGCGGCGGGATGCATCTGCCGCCCTTGGTGTCGCTCTGCGGCAGCGCCGCGTTGAACGCCGCGCTCGTCGCCGACGACACCTTCGTGCCGAGGGTGGTGAAGTCCGCGGGCCGCGCGACCAGCCAGATCAGCGCGACCATCGCGGCGACCATCCAGACGACGCCCTCGGTCACCTTGCTCGCGCGCCGCCGGACCAGCCCCCACCAGGCCAGCCACATCGCGCCGAGGATGACCACCCACGACCAGTAGCGGGCGTTGAACGTCTTGCCCATGCCGCTGATCACGCCGTCGACGGTGCTCTTCAGCCAGCCGAGCAGCGACTCCGACGCCGCCGCCTGGTAGATGCTGATCGTCGTCCGGTCGACCGCCCGGACCAGCGTGAACGTCGTGTTGGCGATCGCGTTGCCCATCATCGCCATCGCGTCCGAGCAGCCCATGTCGACCGCGTACCAGGTCTGCCCGGCCGTGCCGTACCGGTCGTAGTAGGTGAGCTGGTCGCCCGGCGTCTTCTGCAGCTTCGCGTCGGGGTAGCCGGGCGGCTTGATCATCCCGTCCGTCCCGGACCCGTACGCCTCCGGCGCCGGGTTGTCCGCCGGACGGCACGAGTCGTTGGGACTCGGCAGCGGGATCGACGCCGAGGCCGGGGACACCGGGCTGATCATGAACAGCGCCAGCATGAGCAGCAGCACCGCGGAGCGGCGGCTGCGCGGGCGGTGCCGGCGGCGGCGGCTTCGGCGCAGGTCGAGGCGTTCGCCGGGCGAGCGCTGCAGGCGCTCCGTCCGGATGCGGGGACCCCTCATCGGCTGACCTCCTCGACCTCGGCCCCCGCCGCGGTGAGTTCGGAACGCCCGGGATGGGACCGGGTCGGGTTGGTGTCCAGCCAGCGCCGCAGCTCCTCGGAGATGAGGTCGACGCCGATCCGGCCGGCCCGCCCGTCGAGGTCGCGGAAGATGCACTCGCCGTTGCCGAGGTTGCGCAGCACGGCCTTGTGCTCGTCGGACGACTCGACCCCGAGCAGCGACATCACGTTGCCCACCTCGACCCGTTCGGTTGAGCGGAAGGAGAACACCGACGACAGGCAGTTGGTCACCTGCTCGTTCAGCAGGTCCCCCGCGTTCTGGGAGACGAGGATCAGCGCGGTGTTGCGGGACCGCCCCATCCTCGACACCTCGGGCACCAGCTTGGCGCCCTCGGGCGTCGACGTGATCGCCCACGCCTCGTCCAGGAAGATCGCCTTCGGCAGCCTCCGGTCGATGCCGTGCATCAGCCGCCGCGCGAACTGCGACACCAGGTACATCAGCGCGACGGACAGGCGCTGCTCATAGGAGTAGTCCTCGCGGGAGATCGTGACGTCGGGGAGGGTGAGGCCGCCGAGGGTGAACACGGTCGTCCAGCCGGCGGTGTCGATGCGCTCGCCGCCGGACGGGTCGAAGCACAGCCGGGCGAGATGCATCTCCGACATCGACCGCAGCACCGCGCCGAGGTTCTTGGACGCGGGGTCGGCGGCCTGCTCCAGGTGGTCGACGACGCGGCCGAGGGACGGCTGGCCGGCGTTGGCGACGGCGCCGACCGCCTGGATCATCGCGGACTCGCGCTCCTCCGACATGCGCGGCAGCAGCAGCCGGAGCGTCTCGGTCGCCATGGTCTTCTTGGTGGCGAGGTCGTCGCCGAACGAGAACGGGTCGAGGAGGCCGGGCGCCGCGGACCCGAGGGGCAGGATCCGCGCCTTGCGGCCGCGCGCCTTCAGCAGTTCCACCAGCGACTCGGCATCGCCCTTCGGGTCGATGGCCGCGATCGTGACGCCGCGCAGCGCCATCTGGTAGATGAGCAGCAGCGCGAGGGTGGTCTTGCCGCCGCCGGGCTCGCCGGTGATCGCGACGGCGGTCGGGCGGTTGCGGGCCGCGGCGACGAGCGGGTCGAAGTGGACGATCGACCGGGCCCGGCCGAGCGTCTCGCCGATGTAGGGGCCGATCCAGCCCTCGTCGTTCTCGTCGGTGCGGTCGCCGAGGTCGACGGTCGCGACGGGCATCCCGCCCGCGATGGTGCGCAGCGGCTGCCGCTGCGCGTAGGCGTTCAGCCGGATCTGGTCGCCGGGCAGCGACTCCAGGAACAGCGAGAACTGGTCGCCGGTGGAGTTGACGACGTCGATGCCGATGTCGCGGTAGTGCTCGACGACCGCGTCGACCCGCTGGGCGAGGAGGTCCTCGGTGGCCGCGGACACGATCAGCCGGTGCCACCCGTACACGAACGGCAGCCGCTCCTTGGTGATGCCGTGCTCCAGCATCCGCGCGGCGTCGATCTGCTCAGCGAGCGCGATCGGCGCCTCCGCGCCCGCCTCCCGGATGTGCTGGTCCATGTCGCGGGCGTGCGCGAGCTTCCGCGACACGTCCTTGGACGCCTTGGCGGGCGGGATCAGCTTCATCCGCGCGCTGATCTCGACGGGGAACGGGAGCGCGTCGGCGTAGTGGAACCACGGCTCGCCGTCGGGGAACGGCATCATGTCGGGGAAGCGGGCGAACGACAGGTACGCGACGTAGGACGCGGCCGTCGCGCCGCCGCCCGCGCCGGTGAAGTTCGGCTGCTCGATCCGCAGGTACGAGCGGCCGTTGTGGATGGCGCCCTCCACCAGCGACTCGATCTCGCCCTTGCCCCACGTCCGGCGCGGCACCGCCGACGGCGGCGGGTCGGCGAGCGATCCCGTCACCGCGTGCTGGAACAGCCACGCCACCTCGGTGGACGTCGCGTGCCGGGCGTACAGGGCGGACCCGCCGAGGGCCCGGCCGATCCGCTCGGCCTGGTCGGTCCAGCGCCCGATCTCCCGCTTGTCGATCGCGTCGTCGTTGACGCCGAGGACCTTCTCGCTGCGCTTGTAGAACCCGAGGAGCTGCGACACCACCCCGCCGGACAGGTGCGCGCCCATCCCCCGGGGGCCGAGCCGCACCCCGAGGTAGACCTCCTTCGTCCAGAAGTCCTTCGCCCACACGTGGGCGTAGGTCTCCTCCAGGTACTCCCGCCACCCGGGGCCGCCGTCGGACGTGTTGTCCAGCGCGAGCGCCCACTCCGCCGCCGGGTACGTGCGGTGCGCGATCCGCAGGTGCACCTCGGCGTCCTGCATCCGGATCCCGGCGAGCGCGATCGTGATGTTGGTGGCGAGCGCCTCCCGCTCCTCGCCGGTGGTGAACTCGTAGGACACCGTGGGCAGCCGGAAGTACGCCCAGGCCGCGTTGTCGGTGAGCAGTACGCGGTCGTCGAAGTACCGCACGGCCAGCCGGCTGGCCTTGCTCATGCCGTCCTCCCGACCCTGGTCCTGACCAATGATTCTCCCGATCGGCGTGCGGCTGCGAAGGGCTGGCGGGGAGAGTGTTCACAATCCGGGCGGACATCAACGACAGGCGCGCCCGCCACGCTGGCGCCCGTCCGGCCGGCTCGGTGCCCGCGAGGGGCGCTCATCGGGTGGCCTCCTGCTCCTGCTGAAGCTCCTGGTAACGCTCGGGCACGACGGTGAACCCGCCGGCGACCACACCGGCGAGGGCAAGATAGGCACGGCGCGTCGGCGCGCGCAACGACTTCAGCTCGTTGCGGGGCGCGCGGTCCATGCTGAGGTGATCGTCCCACGGGATGCGCACGAGGGCACGGCAACGCCCCCGGGCGACCGCCTCCGCCTGCTCGACGTCGTCCATGCTGCGGCGGCTCACCCCGTTGATGACCGTGACGGCGCGGGACCGGAGCTCCTCGTACCCGTGCCCGTCCAGCCACTCGAACGTCATCGCCACCGCGCGCGGCGCGTCGGCGCTGGCCGGCGCGACCAGCACGATCTGGTCGGCGTACGGCAGGACCCGCGCGACGATCGCCGCCGCGGTGTCGAGCAGCGTCACCGAGTAGAACTTGTCGATCGTGCGGATCGCCAGCGCGTAGTCGCGGTCGTCGAGCGCCTGCAGCGGGTTCTTTCCGGCCGCGATGACGTCGAGGCCGGACTTGGCCTGCGAGGTGTAGCGGCGCATCGCGGTGAGGCTGCCGACCTGGTCGGCGCGCGTGATCAGCGAGGTCAGCGTCTCGTTGGTCTCGCTCCGCGTCCGCCGCGCCAGCGCGCCCGGCCCCGGGTTCACGTCGATCGCGACGACCGGCTCCCCGTTGTGCTGCGCGAACGTGTGCCCGAGCATCAGCGCGGTGACGGTCTGCCCCGCGCCGCCCGTGCACCCGAGCACCACGACGTGCCGCGTCCCGTGGAACGGCTGCTGGAGCCGCTGCTGGTACTCGGCGTCGACCTCGCCGTGCCCGCCGCCGACGGCCTGGATGAGGCGGCGCAGCCCGCCGGTCGTGACCTCGTGCTCCGGCCCCGGCGGCGTGATCGCGGGCCCGGACGCGGGCGGCGCCGGGGGCGGCGGCAGCGGCCTCGGCCGGACCGGCGACTGCGGCTGCGACCGCACCTCCCTCGGCGGTGCCTGCTCCTCCGCGGGCTGCGGCACGTGCGGCTGCGGCGGTTGAAGCTGCTGGGGCGGCTGGGGCGGCGGCTGGATCGGCACGCCCTGCGGCGGCAGTTCCGTGTACGCCTCCGGTGCCTTCCCCGGCTCGGGGACGGGCGGCCACTGCATGTTGTCGGTGGTCGCCGGGCGCAGCGGCTTCGACAGCCCCTTCGACCACGGTCGCGGCGCCTCCAGGCGCGGCGTACCGGCGTCCCGCTCCTGCTTGGCGGGGCGCCACTCGTTCTCCTCCGACGGCCCGCCCTGCGTACCGCCGAATGCGGCGGGCGCGGCGGGGCGGCCCTGCATCGGGATGTCCGGCCGCGTCGGCGCGGGCGGCCGCACCACCGGCGGCTGCGCGGGGGCGCCCGGCCCGCCGCGCTGTGGAACCTGCCGGGGCAGATCCGGGCGCGTGGGCCCCTGCGCCGCAGGCGGCTGCTGCTGGACGGGCTGCTGCACCGGCTGCTGGGGCGCTGGCCGCTGCGGCGGGGCGGGCGCCCTCCTTGGCGACGCGGCCTTCCACCCGGCGACCTTCTTGTCACCGGGCTCGCCGCCGAACAGCTCGGCGCCCTTGCGTCCCCGCCGACGGCCCCGCATCGGCTCGACCACAGCCGCCGGGCGCTCGGCAGCGTCGTCGCGTCCCGCCGGGGTCGGAGAAGACTCGGAGGAGGCAACGGGCGCAGGACGCTCGACCGGCGAACCGGCTTCGTCCCCGCGCTCTGCCTCCTGCGCGGCGGCCGGACGCTCGGCGTCGCCTGCGGCCGGAGCCGCCGGCTCCGGCGCGGCACCCGCAGCTTCCGCCTCTGCGGGCTTCGCGGCGGCGTCGGCCGGACTCTCGGCAGGGGCGACGGGCGCGGGGCGGTCGGCCTTGGCATCCGGCGTCTCAGGCTCGGCCTCGTGACGGGTCTCCGGCGCGGGCGGCGCGGGCTCGTCGGCGCCGGCGGTTTCGGCCTCGGCGGGTTCGGCAGGCGCCGGCGGCTCCGTCGCAGGGGCCGCGCCGCCGCGTCCGGTCTCCTTTCCGGCGGGCGCGTTCTCGGCGGCGCCGTCGTCCAGGCGATCGCCTGCCTCGGCCACCGGCTCCTGCGCGGAGGGCGACGGACCCGCTTCTGCGGGGCCTGAGGCGGCCGACGTCGTTGCGGGGGTCTCTTCGCCGGGGGCCTGCGGCTCCTCGGGACGGCCCTGCTGGGCGGTCGGGCCGTCGGCTCCGCCCGCGCCGAACGGCAGGGGCACCGGATGGACGCCGGGCGCTTGACCAGGGGGCGGGGGCGGGGCGGGGGTCTCGGCCTTGGCGAAGGGGACGGGCCTGCCGAACGAGGCGGGGGCGGCGGGAGCCTGCTGGGGGGTGTCCGGGCGGGTGCTCGGGGGGACGGCGGGCCAGATCTCGGCGGACGCCCCGGGGCGGCGGATGCCGGACGCGAGGCCGCGCTTCCCGGAACCGGCCGAGGACGGGGGGACCTCCAGCCGGGGCGTCGCCGGGGGCCGCTCGAACTCGCCGAGGTGCGGTTCGAGCTGGACATCGTCCTCGTGGGAGATGTCGCGTTCGGTGCGGCGCCACGGCTTGGGCGCGGGAGCCGCAGGCGCGGCAGGCGGCGCGGGAGCGGCAGGGGCCGCAGGGGCGACGGGGGCCGCGGGGGCGGGGACGTCGAACCGGGCGGCGTAGTCGGCGAGCGGGACGGGCCCGTCGGCGATGGCCGGGCCCGGGAGCATGGGCGCCGCGGCGGGGACGGGCGCGGGCGGCGGGGCGACGACGGCCGCCGCGGCGGCCGCGGCCGGTGCCGGTTCGGCGGCGGCCTTGCGGGCCCGGCGGCGGGACTTGACCGCGGCGCGCTCGGGGGCGGCGACCGGGGCGGGCGCCTCGGCGCGGCGCCAGACGCGGGCGACGACGACGACCTCGCGGGGCTCGCGGATCGGGGTGAGGCGGCACCAGGTGCGCGGTTCGGCGAGGTAGCGGGTCTGGGAGAGCAGCAGTTCGGTGAGCCGCTTGCCCTCGATGACGGGCCGGGTCGCGAGCCAGGTCAGCACGCCGGGCGGGACGATGTACAGCACGTGCCAGGGGGACTTGAAGGGGATCCCGACGAATCTCAGCAGCAGGATCCACGGCACGAACACGCCGAGGAACACACCGATCTGGACCAGCGGCAGCGGCATCGGAAGCCGCAGGTCGTACAGCTTGTACAGCCGCTTCTCGATGCGCCATATGTTCGTGTACGTGGGTAGATCCACGCCCCTACTCCCCTAACTGCGCGAGCACGGTGCCGCCTGCCGGCCTCCGCGTGGTGCCGACCTCCGCGTGGTCAGGTGGCGTCCACCCCGAGCGCCTTGGCGATCGCGCGGGCGGTCGTCTCGATGATGTTCGGCACGTAGAAGACCACTCCGATTCCTATCGCGAGCACGATGAATTGGACGAAACGCGTGATCTCCCGGGTGAACAGAAAGAAGATCGCCACAATGGAGACGATGACGAGGAAGAGCGGGCCGAAGATGTTGCGCAGCCAGTCGGCGAGATTGCCGGTGTTGAGTTCGTCGTTCTTCTGCGGTTCCGCCCAGACCTCGTGCGGAATCGACGCCATGATGTGGTGCAGCATCGACTGATCACCTCTCTGGGACGGCGGATGTCGTGGGGGTTGCGGTCATGATGCGTTCGGCTCCGTGGTGCCGCGGATGTCTCTGACGTACCAGGTCGTCCCCTTCTTCACCACGGTGAGCTCGTAGGCCTGGTCGAGTTCGCCGCCGCCGCCGGCGCCCGCGCCGCCGGGCAGCTGCCAGCCCACGGTCGCGGTGACGGTCCGCTCGTCGGCGGCTCCCTTGGGCGCGACGACCTCCTTGACCTGGACGTAGCTGACGGAGCCGGCGAGGCCCGCGATCGGCGTCCCGTCGGAGAACCGCGACAGGGCGGCCTGGTTGCCGGACGCGTACGCCTGGAAGAACGTACCGAGGAACGGCTGGAGTTCGTTCTCCAGGGCGGTGTCGCGGTCCTGGACGCCGCCCTGCGGGAGCGCGGCCTTGGTGGGCGGGGGCAGCAGCGCCGGCCGTCCGGAGACGACGAGCGCGCCGCCGTCGGCCGCGTAGACGGGCACGGAAAGGCGGAGCCACTTGTCGGCGGTGCGGGCGAGGACCGTGACGGTGCCGTTGTGCGCGTCGCGGGCGTCGACTCCGGCGACCTGGACGGACTGGACCTGCAATGTGCCGACGCCGTTCCAGCCGAATTGGGCGTCGGCGCCGTCGGGCAGGAAGGTGCGCAATTGGGCTTCGCGGGCGGGCGCGCTCTTCTGGTCGTAGTTCAGGTAGACGTTGGCGAACTGGAGCGCGAACGCGCCGGCGGCGCTGCTCGGGAATCCGGTGCCCTTTCCGGGCTTGGCGGTGGCGCCGGTTCCGGTGGAGTCGCCGTCCTTGGCGGTGAAGCGCTCGAAGGGGGCGCGGATGCCGTTGACGAGGATGACGAGGATGAGGGCCCAGAGCACGGCGCGCCCGACCCACACCCACCATCGGCCGCCGGAGCCGCCCCAGCGGCCGCCGCCGCGCCGGCCGTCGCCGGATCCGCCGGAGCGCCCGCGGCGCCGTTCGGGCGCGGGCGCGTCCCACGGGTCGGCGGACGCGGCGAGCGCCGCGGGCGCCGCCGTCTCCTCGACCACGGCCGTGTCACGGCCGCGTCCTACGGCCGACCTGCGAGCCATCCTGCCTCCGCTCGCGCCTCGCCCCCGGTCGGCGCGGTCTGTTGCCTGGGTCCTGTGCGGGTGGTCCTTTCCGAACCCCACCCCGGGCCCAGAGTAACCACGAGCGCCAATTGTTCCAGCGCATCGCGGCGAAGCACACCCCCGGCACGCGGTTGCGGATAATGCAATCCAGCTCAACAGGAACGGGGAAGATTGCCAAACGGTGACGATCCCCTATCCAAGGCTCCGAACGGTGCGCCTGACCAGGTTTCCGGCAAGCGGCGCGACTCGGCAGTTGCTTGGTTACCGGGTGTCCGTTCCGCCCGCAATCTCTTTCCGAGAGATTCCGGCAAAGTGTCGACTTCGGGACATATCGTCACAGAACACGCGGTGACCTGGGGCGCGACCCCACATGCAACACCTGTATCGCAAATCACACAAGCCCCCGGACGCGCGTCAGGCCCCACCGGACGGGTGGGGCCTGACGGGACGGCGCGGCGAGCCGCGAACGCCGGCGAACGCCCGCGTGCGACGCGCCGGGCCGGGGCGCGCGGACGGCTCAGACGTTGAAGCGGAACTCGACGACGTCGCCGTCCTGCATCACGTACTCCTTGCCCTCCATGCGCACCTTGCCGGCGGTGCGGGCGGCGGCCATCGAGCCGGCCTCGGTGAGGTCGTCGAAGGAGACGATCTCGGCCTTGATGAAGCCGCGCTGGAAGTCGGTGTGGATGACGCCTGCGGCCTCGGGGGCGGTGGCGCCCTTGCGGATCGTCCAGGCCCGCGATTCCTTGGGGCCGGCGGTCAGGTACGTCTGGAGGCCGAGCGTGGCGAACCCGATCCGGACGAGCTGCGACAGGCCGGACTCCTCCTGGCCCATGCCCTGGAGCAGTTCGAGCGCCTCGTCGTCGGGCAGCTCGATCAGCTCCGCCTCGATCTTGGCGTCCAGGAAGATCGCCTCGGCGGGCGCGACCAGGTCGCGGAGCCGGCCGCGCAGCGCCTCGTCGGTCAGCTCGCCCTCGTCGAGGTTGAAGACGTAGAGGAACGGCTTGGCGGTGAGCAGGTGCAGCTCGCGCAGCAGGGCGAGGTCGATGCCGGCCTTCTCGGCGCCCGCGAACAGCGTGATGCCGTCGTCGAGGAGCTTCTGCGCGGCGTTGACGGCGTCGACGACGGCGAGCTTGTCCTTGTCCTTCTTGGTCCGCGCCTCCTTGTCGAGCCGCGGCAGCGCCTTCTCGATCGTCTGCAGGTCGGCGAGGATCAGCTCGGTGTTGATCGTCTCGATGTCCCGGGACGGCGCGACGTCGCCGTCCACGTGGGTGACGTCGGGGTCCTCGAACGCGCGGATGACCTGGCAGATCGCGTTGGTCTCGCGGATGTTGGCGAGGAACTTGTTGCCGAGGCCCTGCCCCTCGGACGCGCCCTTGACGATGCCCGCGATGTCGAGGAACTCCATCGTCGCCGGGATGATCTTCTGGGAGCCGAACAGCTCGGCCAGCACCCCGAGCCGCGGGTCGGGCACCCCGACGACGCCGACGTTGGGCTCGATGGTCGCGAACGGGTAGTTGGCGGCGAGCGCGTCGTTCTTGGTCAGCGCGTTGAAGAGGGTGGACTTGCCGACGTTGGGCAGCCCGACGATTCCGATGGAGAGGCTCACGGCGGTCAAGTTTACGGACCCCGCCGACCCCCTGGGCTGCCGGACGGCGGACGGGGCCGGAGCCATCGGCGGCCGGCGGGCCGGACGGTTGGCGAACAGTGAACGGATTGTCCGCTCCGGCAGGCGATCCGGCGCGTCGCGGTCGCGCTTCGCGAGTCCGCTGTCACGATGAAGTAATGGACCTCGCGCTCTTCGCCGGACTTCTCGTCGGCGCCGTCTTCGGCGTCGTCGCCGGGTACGCGCTGGCGACGAGCCGGCAGGGCGCGCTGATCGCGCGGGCCAGGGCGGCGGAGGAGAAGCTCGCCTACGCCGAGGAGCGGATGGCCGAGCACTTCGAGAACCTGTCGGCGAAGGCGCTGGACGCCAGCAACCAGCGGTTCCTGGAGCTGGCGGACGCGCGGCTGAAGGCGGCGGGGGTCGAGGCGGCGGGCGAGCTGCAGCGCCGCCAGCAGGCCGTCGAGCACCTGGTGGCGCCGCTGAAGGACACGCTCGCGAAGGTGGAGGAGCAGCTCCGCGAGGTCGAGACGGGCCGCCGCGAGTCGCACGCGATGCTCGCCAAGCAGGTCGACTTCGTCCGGCAGAGCTCCGACCAGCTGCGGCGGGAGACGCAGGGGCTCGTGCGGGCGCTGCAGCGGCCGGAGGCGCGCGGCCGGTGGGGCGAGCTGCAGCTGCGGCGGGTCGTGGAGCTCGCCGGGATGGCCCATCACTGCGACTTCGACGAGCAGGCGAGCGCGGCCACGGCGAACGGGACGGTCCGGCCCGACCTGGTGGTGCGGCTGGCCGGCGGCAAGAGCATCGTGGTCGACTCCAAGGTGTCGCTCGCCGCGTACCTGCAGGCCGCCGAGACCGGCGACCCCGTCCGGCTGGACGCGCACGCCCGGCACCTGCGCGACCACGTCGACCGGCTGGCCGCGAAGTCGTACTGGCAGGCGTTCAGCCCGGCGCCGGAGTTCGTCGTGCTGTTCATCCCCGGCGAGGCGTTCCTCGCGCCGGCGCTGGACCGCGATCCCGGCCTGCTGGAGTACGCGATGCGGCGGCGCGTCCACATCGCGACGCCCACCACGCTGATCACCATGCTGCGGACGGCGTCGTACGCGTGGCAGCAGGCCGCGCTGTCGCGCAACGCCCGCGCCGTGTTCGAGCTCGGCAAGGAGCTGTACGAGCGCCTCGGCACCATGGGCCAGCACGTGGACGAGCTGGGCCGGGCGCTCACCGGCGCGATCAAGTCCTACAACCGGACGGTGGGCTCGCTGGAGACGCGCGTGCTGGTCAGCGCCCGGAAGCTGAACGAGCTGGGCGTCGTGGACGAGTCCCTGGACGGCCCTCAGCCGGTGGAGGAGAGCCCACGCGCTCTGTCCGCGGCCGAACTCACGGCGCACGACGACCGTCCAAACGACCGGGGGCTCTCCGGTCGCGGTGCCCCCGGCGACGAGGAGCGGCCTCGGCCTGACGGCGCGTCGGAACCGGTAGGTTTCGGCGGACGGGCCATCCCTGATCAGGATGATCGGCGAGAGAGGTGGCCATGAGCTCATCGACGGCACGCGACGCGCCCGGCGGCGCCTCGCCGGCCTCAGGGGGTCCAGTGGGACGTCAGCGCGCCGCCTCCTCGCGCCGCTCGCACGCCGCCGGGCCGGGCGCCGTCACCCTGACGGGGCGCGGCGGCGTCGTGCTCATGTTCGGCGCGGCGCTGGTGTGCGCGCTGCTGTCGCGGTGGCTCGGCGTCGGGCTGCTGGCCGGGGCGGGCTTCGCGATCGCGTGCGCGCTCGCCGCGTTCGCCACCCGCCCGGCGGACCTGCTGACGATCGCGGTGAGCCCGCCGCTGGTGTTCTTCTTCGCGACCGTCCTCGCGGAGGTCGTGGACGCGCTGGGGCACGGCTCGCTGCTGCGCGCCCTCACGGTCGGGCTGCTGACGTCGCTGGCGTCGACGGCGCCGTGGCTGTTCTTCGGCACGCTGCTGGTCCTGGTGATCACGATGTTCCGGGGGCTGCCGGCGAACGTGCGGGAGCTGCGCGGCAAGCTCGTCGGGGTCCGGTTGTTCGAGAAGGAGGACAACGAGAACCCCGTCCGGTGGGACGACTCCCCCACCACGACCGCCGAGCGCCGCCTCCACCACGGCGACGTCGACTGACCCGGGCGCCGGCTAGACGGGCGTGGCGCGGAGGTCCTTGCGGAGTTCCTTCGGCAGGGAGAAGCGCATCCGCTCCTCGACGGACTCGATCTCCTCCGCCTCGTCGAAGCCGCGCTCGGCCAGCCACGCCAGGACGCCCTGGACGAGCTCGTCCGGGACGGAGGCGCCGCTGGTGACGCCGACGACGTCGACGCCCTCCAGCCAGGCCGGGTCGATCTGCTCGGCGTAGTCGACCAAGTGGGCGTCGTCGGCGCCGTGCTCCTTGGCGACCTCGACCAGCCGGACGGAGTTGGAGGAGTTCGTGGAGCCGACCACGATGACCAGCTGCGACCGCGCGGCCATCTCCTTGACGGCGGTCTGCCGGTTCTGGGTGGCGTAGCAGATGTCGTCGGACGGCGGGTCCGTCAGCTTGGGGAACCGCTCGCGGAGCTTCTCGACCGTGGCGATCGTCTCGTCCACCGACAGGGTGGTCTGCGACAGCCAGGCGACCTTCTCCGGGTCGCGGACGGTGATGTTGGCGACGTCGTCGGGGCCGTCGACGAGGTGGATGTGGTCGGGCGCCTCGCCGGTGGTGCCGATGACCTCCTCGTGCCCCTCGTGGCCGATCAGCAGGATGTCGTAGTCCTGCGCGGCGAACCGGACGGCCTCCTTGTGGACCTTGGTCACCAGCGGGCAGGTGGCGTCGATGGTGCGCAGGTTCAGGCCGCGGGCCTCGTCGTGGACGACGGGGGCGACGCCGTGCGCGGAGAACACCACGATGGCGCCCTCGGGGACCTCCTCGGTCTCGTCCACGAAGATCGCGCCGCGCTCCTCCAGCGTCTTGACGACGTGGACGTTGTGCACGATCTGCTTGCGGACGTAGATCGGCGCCCCGTACTTCTCCAGGGCGATCTCGACCGTCTGGACGGCGCGGTCGACGCCCGCGCAGTAACCACGCGGCTTGGCGAGCAGGACACGGCGCTGGCTGTTGGCGGTCATGCCCCCATCGTACGAGCCGCCCCGCCCGCGCCGTGCACGGCGGGACCCGGCGCGCCGGGCGGCGGGAGACCGCCGTGGAAACGGGTAAAGCTCTGGTGAAGCCCGCTGTGTGACCCACTCCACGCGGCTTTTGGACAGAATTCCATTAACCCGGGGTGACCCTCCTCGCACCCATGGGGCAGAGTGAGACACGAGAAGACGATTGCCGCATGTGCGTGAACAGGACGGCAGGAAGAGGAATGACCATGACGAGATCGCCGCGCCGCCTCAAGCAGCAGGTCCAGGACGCGGTGGGCGAGCAGGTCCGCGATCTCCCGCTGCACGCCGTCCGGCTGGCCATGTTCGGTGTGGGCCGGGCGCTGCTGCTCGGCGACCGGGTGAGCCGCGACTACAAGGAGATCACCGAGGGCGACGGCGTCGGCCCGGTGATCGGCCGGCTGCGCGACGACGTCCGGCACACCGCGGAGAAGGTCGTCGGGAAGGTCGTGGAGACGGTCCGCGGCGGGGAGGAGCCCGAGCCGGAGCCGCGGCCGCGGACCCGCACCCGGCCGGCCAGGCCGGCGGCGGAGCGCGGGACGGTCCGGACGGCGCAGCGCCGGGCGGCCGACGGGGAGATCTCCGTCGGCAAGCCGGCCGCGAAGCCCGCTCCGAAGCCCGCCCAGGACGCTCCGGTCGC
Source organism: Spirillospora sp. NPDC000708 (assembly GCF_040299565.1). Classification (NCBI taxonomy): domain Bacteria; kingdom Bacillati; phylum Actinomycetota; class Actinomycetes; order Streptosporangiales; family Thermomonosporaceae; genus Spirillospora; species Spirillospora sp. NPDC000708. The sequence goes on along the minus strand of NZ_JBEPCJ010000007.1, from coordinate 57,481 downwards.
GAAGCCGGCGCCGGAGCCGAAGCCCGCCGAGCCGCGTCCGGAGCCGGAGGCGCAGGCCGAGCCGGCTCCGAACCCCGTCCCGGAGGCGGACCCGACGCCCGCGCCGCCGGCGGGGAAGGCCGCGGAGGAGGGCCCGTTCGACCCGAAGCCCGAGCTGAGGCCGGCCGCGCCGGCGGAGGCCGAGCGGGCGGCCGAGGGCCTGCCGGTGCCGAACTACGACGACGCCACGCTGCCGCAGCTGCGCGCGCGGCTGCGGGGGCTGTCGGCGGACCAGGTGAAGCTGCTGCGCGAGTACGAGCGCAAGCACGCCGCCCGCCCCGAAGTGATCAAGATGTACGAGAACCGGATCGCCAAGCTCAACGGGCTCAACTGACCCGGGAGCGCATGCGTGGAGGCCCGTCCGGCCGTGTTCCGGACGGGCCTCGGCGCGTGTACGGACCCGTGACCGCGGTCCTCCGGCGGGGTCAGCGGACGAGCTGGTCGCCCAGTGGGCTGCGCATGTAAAGGACGGAGCGTCCGGCGCGCGTGCAGTTCAGGAGGCCGCCCGCGTGCAGGGCGGTCAGATGGTGGCTGACGGCGCCCGGCGTGACGCCGAGGCGCGCGGCGAGGTCCGTGGTGGAGGCGGGCGCGGCCAGCATGACCAGCAGTTCCGCGCGGCGCGCGCCGATGAGCGCGGCGAGGGCCGCGGGGCCCTCGGGGGCGGTGTGGTCCCAGATCGCGCCGCGGCCGCGCGCCGGATAGCAGATCAGCGGCGGGCCCTGCTCGTCGATCATGGTGATCGCGCCGCGCAGGAACAGGCCCGGGACGAGGACGAGCCCGCGTCCGGCGACGTCCACGGCGCGTTCGGGCGCGAGCCCGGAGGGGACGACGAGCCGGACGAGGCCCGGCGTCCAGCTGATCCGGTCGTCCAGCTCGGCGAACAGCGCGGCGGCCCCGCCGAAGGCCAGCCGCCGGGCCCGGTGCGCCAGGTCGGCCTCCAGGACGGCCCGCATCCGGGCCCAGTACGGCTCGACGCAGGCGTCCCAGTACGCCTCGAACGCCGCGCAGATCCGGTCGAGGACGGCCGCCGGATCGCCGCTCAGCAACGGCGGGACGGGCACGTGCCGGTACGCGGCGGCGATGTCGTGCCGGACGGCGTCCGGCGGCGTCTCCCGCAGCACGGCGAGGTCGTCGGCGATCTCGTTGCCGATCCCGGCCGGGCGGGGCGTGAGGAAGTCGGGGATCCAGCCGTGCGGTGCGAACAGGACGTCCAGGAGCGCGGTGTCGAGCCGGGCGTACGCGGCGGCGGTCTCCCGCACCCAGGGCAGGTGCTCGGGGTGTTTGGCCGGGAACACCCGCGGACGCAGGCTGAACACCAGCTCGAACAGCGGTGACATCCCGAACGACGTCTCGGCGAGGTCCTGGATGCCGAGCCTGAACTCGTACATTGAGCAGAATCCTAAATCCATTCCCGTCGGCGGGCCGCGCGGCTGGGATGGCCGCATGACGACGATCTCCTCCCCGCCCCCGGGCGTGGCCGCCCTGGCGCGGCATCCGGTGATCCGGGTGCTGGCCGCGGCGATGCTGGTCAACACGCTCGGCAACGGCCTGTTCATGACCACCAGCGCGCTGCTGTTCACCCGCGCGGTCGGGATGTCGCCGGCCCAGGTCGGGGTCGCGCTGGCGGTGGGCGGGGTGTTCGGGATCGCGGCGGGGGTGCCGATGGGCCGCGTCGCCGACCGGTTCGGGGCGCGCCCGACGGTGGTCGCGCTGCTGGGTGCGGAGGGGGTGCTGATCCTCGGCTACACGCAGGTGCACTCGTTCTGGGCGGCGGTGCCGCTGATCTGCGGCGTCACGTTCCTGGACCGGGGCGCGAGCGCCGTCCGCAACGCGCTGGTGGCGCACGCGCTGCCCGCGGAGCTGCGGATGCCGGGCCGGGCGTTCCTGCGGATGATGACCAACACCGGGGTCGGCGTCGGGGCGGCGCTGGCGTCCCTGGCGCTGATCGCGGACACCCCCGCCGCCTACCGGACGATCGTGGTGCTCGACGCGGTGACGTTCGTCGGGGCGGCGCTCCTGCTGACGCGTGTCCCGGCGGTGCGTCCGGCGCGGGACGCGGCGTCCGGCGGCGCCGGTTTCGGCGCGCTGGCCGATGTCCCGTACCTGGTCATCACCGTGCTGGGCGGGGTGCTGGTGCTGCAGCAGGGGATCCTCGAGGTCGGCGTGCCGCTGTGGGTGACGCGCGAGACGCACGCGCCGCGCCTGCTCGTCTCGGCCTGCCTGGTGCTGAACACGGCCCTGGTCATCGCGTTGCAGGTGCGGATGAGCCGCGGCGTGGAGGACCCGCGGGTCGCGGCGCGGGCGTGCCTGCGCGCCGGGACGCTCATGGCGGTCGGCTGCCTGCTGTTCGGGCTGGCCAAGGGCCCGGAGCCGTGGACGGCGTCCCTGCTGATCCTGGCGGCGCTGGTGGTCCAGACGGTCGGCGAGGTGCTGTGCGCGGCGGGCACCTGGGCGCTCAGCTACGAGCTGGCGGACGAGCGCGCGCACGGCGTCTACCAGGGGGTCTTCAACAGCGGTTTCGCGGCCGGGGTGCTGCTCGGGCCGCTCGTCGTCACGCAGACGGCGCTGCGCCACGGCATGGGCGGCTGGGCCGTCTTCGGCGCGGTCTTCCTGGTGGCGGCGGTCGCGTTCGTCCCGGCGGCGCGCTGGGCCGCCGCGCACCGTCCGTTCCCGGTGCCGGCCCCGGCTCCGGCGCCGGAACCGGGGCGGGCGCGCTGACACCCGCGCGGCGGCGGCAGCGGAGGCGAGCCGCCGCGCGGGTGATCGTTGAAGCGGTGCCGCCTGCGGTCACGCCTGGGCGGGCAGCGGTTCGTCCTGGAAGGCGTGGTCGATGTCGACGCGCTCCAGGGGCGCCATGTGGCGGCGGCGCACCACCAGGACGCCCATCGCGACGACGCAGCACGCGGCGCCGACGACGTACGGGAGGTGCGGGTTGACCTCCTCGGCGAGCTTCGTCGCGAAGTAGGGGGCGAGGGCGCCGCCCATCCAGCGGACGAAGTTGTACCCGGCGGACGCGACGGGCCGCGGGTTGTCGGAGACCTCCATCGCGGCCTCGGTGAACGCGGTGTTGTTCAGCCCGATCGGGATGCCGGACAGGATCGTGCAGGCGATGATCCCGTCGTGCCCGAGGAAGGCGAGGCCGAGCTGGAACAGCACCAGCAGCGCCAGCCCGAGGTACATGACGCGGACCGTCCCGATCCGGCGCTGCAGCGCGGGCGCGCCGAACACCGAGGCCAGCGCGACCATGACGCCCCAGCCGAAGAACACCAGTCCGATGCCGTGCGCGCTCATCCCGAGCACGAACGGGGTGAAGGCGAGGACGGTGAAGAACGCGTAGTTGTAGAACAGCGCGGTGAACGCGGTGGTGGACAGCCCGCCGTGCCCGAGCGCCCGGATCGGCGCGGTCAGCCGGGTCTTCTCCGCGGGCTTCGGCGGCGCCTTGAGCAGCGTGACGATCAGCAGGAAGCCGACGGCCATCAGGATCGCGGTGCCGAAGAACGGGAAGCGCCAGTTCATGTCGCCGAGCAGCGCGCCGACGAGCGGGCCGAGCGAGATGCCGAGGCCGAGCGCGGCCTCGTACAGGACGATGGCCTTCTCGGCGCCGCCGGACGCCGCGCCGACGATCACGGCGAGCGCGGTGGCGACGAACAGCGCGTTGCCGAGGCCCCAGCCGGCGCGGAAGCCGACGAGCTGGCCGACGGTGTCGGACGTCCCGGCGAGCGCGGCGAACACCACGACGAGGGTGAGCCCGATCATCAGCGTCCTCTTGCCGCCGATCCGGCTGGACACCCAGCCGGTGATCAGCATGGCCACCGCGGTGATCAGGAAGTAGCTGGTGAACAGCAGCGAGACCTGGCTCGGTGTGGCCCGCAGGTTCGCGGCGATCGCGGGCAGGATCGGATCGACGAGCCCGATGCCCATGAAGGCGACGACGGCGGCGAAGGCGGTGGCCCACACCGACATCGGCTGCCTGAGGATGCCGCCGCCCTTCGATGAGGGAACAGCGTGCATGGAGACCCCCCTTTAAGAGATCAAGGAGCGGTGAAGAGCTTGTCGAGGGCGGGCAGCGCCGCGGCGACCGCCGCGCGCTCCTCGTCCGTCAGCACCGCGAACCGTTCGGCGAGGAAGCCGATCCGCTGCTCGCGCCCGGCGGCCAGCCGCTCGCGGCCGGTCGCGGTGAGCGCGGCCGTGACGACGCGGGCGTCCGAGCCGTCGCGGCCGCGCTCGACCAGGCCGTCCCGCTCCAGCCGGTTGATCTGCGCGGTCATGGTGGGGAGCCGGACGCCGTGCTCGGCGGCCAGCTCGGTCATGCGGCGCGGCCCGTGCTCCAGCGAGCCGAGCACCGACAGCTGCTGGCTGGTGATCGCCTGGTCGGCGCCGGCCCGGCGCAGCATCAGCACGATGTGCCGGAGGCTGCGGTTGAGCTGCTCGGCCAGCGCGCTCTCGGTAACGGTCACGGTTGCTCTCCTCGAGATTACTTAGTCAGTCTAAGTTAGTGTGGCTAAGCATTGGCGCGGTCCGGCATGTCTCGTCCGTCACACGCCGCCGGCCTCCCGGCGCCCGTAGGCTTCGGGGCATGGCGATGGAGACCACGGCCGAGTCCCCCGTGCCGGTGCGGACCGTCCTGCAGGCGGTCGGCGGCTGGATCGGCCGCCTCGGCCGGATCTGGGTCGAGGGCCAGATCACCGACCTCAACGCGCGCGGCGGCACCGTCTACATGACGCTGCGCGACCCCGTCGCGAACATGTCCGTCCGGGTCGTCGGCCCGCGCGGGGTGTTCGAGGCCGCCGGGCCCGCCGTCACCGACGGCGCCCGCGTCGTCGTGCACGCCAAGCCCGACTTCTGGATCAACCGCGGGACGTTCTCGCTCAGCGCCATCGAGGTCCGCCCGGTCGGCGTCGGCGAGCTGCTGGCCCGGCTGGAGCGGCTCAAGCAGGTGCTCGCCTCCGAGGGCCTGTTCCGGCCCGAGCGCAAGCGCCCGCTGCCGTTCCTGCCCGGCAAGATCGGGCTGATCTGCGGCCGCGACTCCGACGCCGAGCACGACGTCCTGGAGAACGCCCGCCGCCGCTGGCCCGCCGTGGCGTTCCGCGTCGAGAACACCGCCGTCCAGGGCTCCTACGCCGTCGGCGAGGTCATGGAGGCGCTCCGGAAGCTCGACGCCGACCCCGAGATCGAGGTCATCGTCATCGCGCGCGGCGGCGGCGCCATGGAGGACCTGCTGCCGTTCTCCGACGAGGCGCTCGTCCGCGCGGTCGCCGCCGCCCGCACCCCGGTCGTCAGCGCGATCGGGCACGAGCAGGACAGCCCGATCCTCGACCTCGTCGCCGACGTCCGCGCCTCCACCCCGACCGACGCGGCGAAGAAGACCGTCCCCGACGTGCGCGAGCAGCTCCAGCTCGTCCGGCAGCTCCGCGACCGCGGCCGCCGCTGCCTGGCGGGCGGCCTGGAGCGGGAGCTGCACTGGCTCAAGAACGTCCGGTCGCGGCCCGCCCTCGCCGACCCGGTCCGCGAGATCGAGCGGCAGTCCGAACGAGTCCTGGCGCTGCGCGACCGGACCCGCCGGTGCGTGGCGTCCGCCCTGGACCGGGCCGGGGACGAGCTGTCGCACACCCGCGCCCGCCTGCTCGCCCTCTCCCCCGCCGCGACGCTCGACCGCGGCTACGCGATCGTCCAGCGCGAGGACGAGGCGGTCGTGCGGGAGCCCGCCGACGTCGAGGACGGCGAGCGCCTCCACGTCCGCCTGGCGGGCGGCCGGCTCACCGCCACCGTCTCCGGCCGCGAAGAGCCCTAGAGTGGTGCGAGTGGCAGAAGAGAACGCGACCGAGCGCAAGCCCTCGTACGAGCAGGCCCGCGACGAGCTGACCGACGTCGTCAAGCGGCTGGAGGCCGGCGGGCTGACGCTCGAGGAGTCGCTCGCCCTGTGGGAGCGCGGCGAGAAGCTCGCCGCCGTCTGCGAGGAATGGCTCGAGGGCGCGCGCGCCAGGCTCGCCGCCGCCATGCAGGGACCGGAGGACGGCGAAGCCCCGGCCCCGTTCTGACCGTAGGGGGACACGCGTCCGGGACGGGCCCGCGGGCCCGGGTCAGGACCCCTGGGTGGCCGGCGCCGACGCCGTCGGCGCCGGGCCCGCACCCTGCTTGGCCTGCGGCTTCAGCGAGGCGGCGAGCACCGCCAGCTCCTCGTAGGACGCGGTGCCCGTCACCACGATGCTCATCCCGCCGGGGCCCGGCCGCGCCAGCGAGTTCGCCTTCTTGTCGTTGCGGTGGTACTTCGCCCACGATTCACCGGCGACCTGCATCGTGCCGATCGGCTTGCTGCTGTTGGTCATCCGCGGGACGTACGCTTCCGGCTTCTCGTTGCTCTGCTCCAGCGCCGCGTACTCGCCCTTCGGCGTCACGAACCCGAGATGCCACGCCACCGGCTGCTTGCCGCCGGAGTCCAGGCCGTTCAGGCGCGAGCTCGTCGGCCGCCAGGTCGGCGGCAGGCCCTCCGGCGCGTACGGCGTGTACGGCGCGTCGCTGCGCAGGGCCCACAGCTGCGAGGAGTAGTCGACGGTGCGCAGCACCTCCTTGTTGTCGCGCGGCGTGATCACGAAGATCGCCAGCACGAGCAGCAGGCACGCGCCCATCGCCATCGTGAAACCGCCGAGCCCGGTCGTCAGCCGCTTGTACACGGCCGGGCTGACCTGGACCACGGGGCGGCCCGCGCCCTGCGGTGCCGCCGCGGCCTCGCCCTCGGCCCGCGCGCCCTCGCTCTCGCCCGGGGCCCGCTCGCCGTCGCCCTCGCCGGACGCGGCGTCCCCGGCGCCCTCAGAAACGGCGCCTTCCGAAACGGCGTCCTGCGGAGCGGCACCGGCGGTCGCCTCGCCGTGCGCCCGCGGCGCCTCCGCGGCGGCCGGCTCCCCGGCGGGCGGCCGCTCGCCGGCGGCGGGCTGCTCGGACCCGGAGACGGTCTCGGCGGCCTCCGGAGCGGATGCGGGACTCTTGTCGGTCACCCCTCCAGGATCCCGCACGGTCACGGCTGCTCTGTACGGGGGTTCCTGATCGTGCCGACGATGCCCATGATCTCGTCCGCCAGGGTGCGCGCCGCGTCCTCGTCGTCCATCAGCGAGATCTCCGACACCGCGCCCGCCATCGCGCCCGTCAGCACCACGACCAGCGCCTCGTCGACGCCGCCGTCCGCGGTGTGGAACAGCGCCGCGTTCCGGCGCGCCCACTTGTTCAGCCGCTGGCGCATCACCCGGTCGAACCCGGGCGGGCCGTCGCCGGAGATGAACAGCCGCGCGACGTCCCGCTCCTGCAGGCACCCGTCGAGGTACGCGCCGGCGCCGGCGACGAACTGCCGCATCGGGTCGTTCTCGCCCGCGTCCCGCACCGCGTTGATCGCCTTGCGGGTGCGCTCCTGCTGGCGGACCTGGAACTCCTCGAACAGCGTCAGGTACAGGTCGGCCTTGCCGTTGAAGTGGTGGTACAGGCTGCCGACGCTGGCGCCCGCCTTGGCGACGATGTCGGTCACCGCGGCCTGCGCGAAGCCCGCCTCGCAGAAGACGTCCCGGGCGGCGGACAGCAGGGCGCTGCGCGTGGCGGCCCCGCGGTCGGAGGTGCGCGCGGGCGCCTCCGCGGCCCCCGCGCCCCCGTCCTGTGCCGCCCCGTCGGACGAGACGTCGATGTCGCTGCTCATGAGCCCTGAGATTACGCCCTCTTCCCACGGGGAAACGATCCCTTGCCCGCGTGACGGTCAAAACGACCCGCGCACGCGGGCGGCTCTCCCCGGCGCACCGGCTGGTCTGGTCCAATTTGTGACCCGCCGTCCGGTCCCCGGAGAATCCGAGTCACCACCGAACGAAGGGGCCGCCCCGTCATGTCCGAAGAGACCACCGTTTCCTCCCCGCTGACCACCGAGCCGGCCGCGCCGGACCGCAACCTGGCGATGGAGCTGGTCCGGGTGACCGAGGCCGCCGCCATGGCCGCGGCCCGCTGGGTCGGCCGCGGGGACAAGAACGGCGCCGACGGAGCCGCCGTCAACGCGATGCGCCAGCTCATCAACACCGTCTCGATGCGCGGCGTCGTCGTGATCGGCGAGGGCGAGAAGGACAACGCCCCCATGCTCTACAACGGCGAGGAGGTCGGCGACGGCTCCGGCGCGGAGTGCGACGTCGCCGTCGACCCGGTGGACGGCACCCGCCTCACCGCCCTCGGCATGAGCAACGCCATCGCCGTGCTGTCGGTGGCCCCGCGCGGATCGATGTTCGATCCGTCCGCCGTGTTCTACATGGAGAAGCTCGTCACCGGTCCCGAGGCCGCCGACGTCGTCGACATCGAGCGACCGATCGCCGACAACATCCGCGCCATCGCGCGTGCCAAGGGCTCCTCCACGCACGACGTGACCGTCTGCATCCTCGACCGCCCCCGGCACGAGGGCATCGTCAAGGAGGTCCGCGAGACCGGCGCCCGCATCAAGTTCATCCTGGACGGCGACGTCGCCGGGGCGATCATGGCGTCCCGCCCCGGCACCGGCGTCGACCTGCTGCTCGGCATCGGCGGCACCCCCGAGGGCATCATCGCCGCCTGCGCGATCAAGGCGCTCGGCGGCGTCATCCAGGGCCGCCTGTGGCCGCAGGACGACGCCGAGCGGCGCAAGGCGATCGACGCCGGCCACGACCTCGGCCGCGTCCTCACCACCGACGACCTCGTCACGTCCGACGACGTGTTCTTCGCCGCCACGGGCATCACCGACGGGGAGCTGGTCGACGGCGTCCGGTACAGCAAGGGCACGGCCGTCACCCACTCCCTCGTGATGCGGTCGCGCAGCGGCACGATCCGCACCATCTCCAGCGAGCACAAGCTCAGCAAGCTCCGCGCCTACAGCGCCATCAACTTCGACAGCGCGGTCTAGGAGGCGCTGGTCAGGGGTCCAGGCGGCGGAAGCGCTGGGCCACGACGAGCGTCTCGTCGGTGATCTCGGGCGTGCGGCCGAGGAAGGCGGCGACGCCGTCGCTGCGGAAGAAGCGCTCGTGGTCGGCGCGCCATTCGGCGGCGCCGGCGTAGCCGCGGCCTTCGGCGCGCGCGTAGGCGTCGTCGATCTCCTTGATCGGGACGACGCGGACCTCGGTGAGCTCGATCGCGGCGGCGGGACGTCCGTCGGAGTCGAGCACGGCGAACCGGTCGCCGGGCCCGGGGACCGGCTCGCCGGCCTTCTCGTGGAGTTCGAGCAGGCCGGTGAAGGCGGTCTTCTCGCCGTTCAGGACAGCGGCCACGCCGCGGTCGCGTTCGGGGCCGGGGAAGGCGAGTTCGAGGGGAGGAAGATCGTCCATGGGCCTAGCGTCGCAGGCGGCCTCGGACGCGCTGACGGAGGGTCCGCTTCGGGGCCCTGGCCTTCACCGAGCCGAAGAGGAGGGTGCCGGCGACCTCGATGGTGGGGCCCTCGGCGGCGGGACGGGTCCGGACCTCGCGGGTGCTGAGCACGGTGCGGCCGGTGACGTCCACGCGGACGCCCTCGGGGACGAGGAGGCGGACGCGGCCGGCGAGGACCATCGAGTCGAGCACGATGTGGCGGCGCTGCAGGACGGCCTCGCGCAGGTCGAGTTCGACCGTTCCGAAGAGGGCGAGCAGCGGCAGCTTGACGGGGACGACCCAGCGGCCGTCGCGGCGGACGCGGCCGAAGAGGGCCGTGACCGGGCGGTCGTCCACGAGGATGGGCTGGGCCTCCTCGGGGCTGAGGTCGAGGGTGAGGCCGGTGAGCTCGCCGAGGGTGCGGGCGGCGTAGACGCGGGCGGTGCGGTCGGCGTGCTCGTCCATGGTGATGCGGCCGTCCGCGAGCGCCTCGCCGAGCACGGCGGCGACGCGCTCCCGGTCGGCGTCGGACGCGCGCAGGTCGCTCACGCGGGTCGCCTGTCCCGGGCGGCGGGGGATGTCCACACGAAGAGGTTACTGGGCCCGCGGCGGGGGACCCCGAGAAAAATGGATGGGTTTCGCCGGGACCGGTACCTAGGGTGACGGCATGACGGTGCAACGTGCGCAGCTCGCGGCCGAGGAGGGGGAGGCCGGGGCGGCGGCGATCAGCCTGCGCGGCGTGGTCAAGCGGTTCGGGACGTTCACCGCGGTGGACGGGCTGGACCTGGACGTCCCCGCGGGCAGCTGCCTGGGGCTGCTCGGGCCGAACGGCGCCGGGAAGTCGACGACCATGAAGATGCTGACCGCGCAGGCGGTGGCGGACGAGGGCGCCATCCGGGTGCTGGGGTTCGAGGTCCCCGCGCAGTCGAAGCAGGCGCGGGCGGCGATGGGGGTCGTCCCCCAGCAGGACAACCTGGACGAGGAGCTGACCGCCCGGGAGAACCTGGAGATCTTCGCGCACCTGTACCGGGTGCCGCGGCGCGAGCGCCGCGCGGCCGTGGACGACGCGCTGGCGATCGCGCACCTGACCGAGCGCCAGGGGACGAAGGTGGACGACCTCTCGGGCGGGATGCGGCGGCGGCTGCTGATCGCGCGGGGGCTGGTGCACCGTCCGGCGCTGGTGCTGCTGGACGAGCCGACGGTGGGCCTGGACCCGCAGGTCCGGGCGGAGCTGTGGGGCCTGATCGACGGGCTGCGCTCGCGCGGGACGACCGTGCTGATGTCGACGCACTACATCGAGGAGGCCGAGCGGCTGGCGGACGAGTGCGCGCTGATGTCGCACGGCAGGGTGATCGCGCGGGGGTCGCCGTCGGCGCTGGTCGCGCGGTACGCGGGCGAGCGGGTGGTGGAGCACTACGGGCCGCCCGACCGGCTGGCGGAGGTCGAGCGGGTCGCGAGGGCGGCGGGGCTGCCGACGCGGCGGACCGGCCCGTCGGTGTCGGTGCTGAAGGCGGAGACGATCGCGCCGTCGCTCGACGAGGAGCTGGGGCCGGACGGCGTGCGCCGCGCGGCCAATCTGGAGGACGTGTTCGTCGTGCTGACCGGGGAGCGAGTGGAATGACCGTCGAGGCCGGGCGGGCGCCGCGGCTGCGGCGCTTCGAGGTCGCGCCGCTGAAGGGGATCTGGCGGCACGAGCTGGCCCTGTACAAGCGGTACTGGATGACGCAGTCGTTCGCGTCGATGGTGGAGCCGACGTTCTACCTGCTGGCGTTCGGCTACGGGTTCGGGTCGATGGTCGCCGCGGTCGGGCACTACCGGTACCTGGACTTCGTCGCGACGGGCGTGGTGGGGACGGCGGCGCTGTTCACGTCGGTGTTCCCGGGGATGTTCAACTCCTATATCCGGCGGTCGTTCCAGCACACCTACGACGCGATCCTGGCGGCGCCGGTGGACGTGCACGAGCTGGTGACGGCGGAGGCGCTGTGGATCGCGGCGAAGTCGTCGGTGTACTCCTGCACGCCGATCGTGGTGGCGCTGTTCTTCGGGCTCGATCCGTCGTTCGGGATGCTGCTGGTGCCGTTCATGGTGTTCTTCCTGGCGCTCGGGTTCGGGCTGTTCGGGATGTGGACGTCGTCGGTGGTGCCGTCGATCAACTCGTTCGACTACGTGATCACCGGGGTGGTGACGCCGCTGTTCCTGGTGGCGGGGACGTTCTTCCCGGTGGACGCGCTGCCGGACTGGGCGCGGTACGCGGCGCGGGTGAACCCGCTGTACCACTGCGTGGAGCTGGTGCGGGACGCGGTGTTCGGGCTGCGGCCGCTCACCGACCTCGGGCATCTGGGGGCGCTGGTGGCGTTCGCGGGCCTGATGTGGATACTGGCGGTCCGGGGCATGCGGAGGCGGCTGATCGACTGATCGGGACGTCTTCCCGGATGATTGACCCGGCGCGTACCCTGTCTCTACGCTGACGCGAATCTTCTTCACATTTCGTCAGGCAGAGAGGTCGGACCGCATGAGCGAGGGCATCACCGAGCGGGACCGCCGGGCGCGGGTCTCCGCCTACGCCGCTTTCGCCGTCCAGGGACTGTGCTTCGCCTCTCTGGTGACGCAGGTGCCGAAGATGCAGAAGACGCACCACCTCAGCGACGGGACGCTCTCGCTCGTGCTGCTCATGGTGCCGCTGATCGCCGGCGTCGGCAGCGTCATCTCGGGCGCGCTGTTCAAGCGGTTCGGCAGCGGCCTCGTGCTGCGGGTCGCGCAGCCCGCCGTGGCCGTCACCATCGTGCTGATCGGCGCCACCGGCGACAACGACATCGCCCTCTACGGGGCGGTCGCGCTGTTCGGCCTGTTCGTCGGCGCGGTCGACGCCTCCATGAACGCCCAGGCCATCGCGGTGGAGCGGCGGTACGGCGTCAGCCTGATCACCGGCTTCTACGCGGTGTGGTCCGTCGCCGGGATCCTCGGCGGCCTGTGGGCGTCGGCGTCCAACAAGATGGACCTCTCGCTCCTCACCGGCTTCGGGATCGCCGCCGCCGTCGGCATCGTGGCGTCCCTCGCCACCGGGCCGCGCCTGTACCGGCGCGAGGAGGAGGGCGACGGGCCGTCCGCCGAGGAGCTCAAGGCCGCCGAGCGCAGCGTCCCGTGGCGCCCGATCCTGATCGTCGGCGCGGCGATGGCCGTCGCCTACCTGGCCGACTCGGCGATCTCGAGCTACGGCGCCAAGTACCTGGACGACGAGCTGTCGGCGGCCGACTGGGTCGCGCCGCTCGGCTACGTCGCCTACCAGATCACGATGGTGATCAGCCGCGCGGTCGCCGACCTCGGCGTCCGCCGCTCGGGCCCGGTCCAGGTGGTGCGGCTCGGCGGGCTGGTCGGCATCATCGGCATGGTCGGCGTGGTGGCGGCGCCGAACGCGGCCGTCGCCATCACCGCCTTCGCGGTCGCCGGCCTCGGCCTCAGCGTGATCGCGCCGGTCTCCTTCTCCGCCGCCGGACGCGTCGACCCGACCGGCCTCGGCGTCGCGGTGGCCCGCGTCAACATCTTCAACTACGTGGGCTTCGTGCTCGGCGCCGCCGTCGTCGGCGCGATCGCGCCGGTCAGCCACGACCACGGCCTGCGGCTGGCGTTCATCGTCCCGGCCGCGCTGATCCTGGTCGTCTTCGTCACCGCCAAGGGCTTCGACCCGAAGCCGGTCGAGGGCGCCGACCCCACCACCCCCGCCATGGAACGCCCCTTCGCCTGACCAAGGGCACTTCGGAGTCGATCGAGGTGCCAGGGGCGCGCGTGTTCGATGGTGGTTGGTCGATTACCGCTCCGGGGACCCGGCTGAACACAGGCGCGGAAGGCCGGACCTCAACCACGGCCACGGGCAGGCACGCGGAGCGAGTGCAGCGAGCGCAGCGGGCATGCCCGACGACGGAGGACGCGTTTCGCGCGGAGCGCCAGCGGAGCGGGAAACGCGTCCTCCGTCGTAACGGGGGTTCCAGGGGGTCGCCCCCCTGGGATCACACGGTCTCTTCCAGTGCGCTCACGGCCTTCTCGCCTTCCACCTGGGCCTGTTCCGGCGTCAGGTCCTGGAGCGCCCGGCTCAGCGCCACTTCGGCGGCGTCGGCGGCGGCGCGCAGGGTGACGGCGTGCTCCTGTGCGCGTTCGAGGTCGCCCAGGCCGACGCAGTCGAAGGCGACCTGCGCGTCGTGACCGGCCATCTTCAGCTGCCGTGCGGCCTCATCCAGACTCATCCATACCTCCTACACCGGGGATGTTGGTCCTACCCTTCCGTCCCCCCGGTAACCGCTTTGCCGAGCAGCTGTGCCGCCTTGACCAGGCGACTTTCGGCAATTCGGGCATATCCCAGCACGAGAGCGGGGGGCGCGCCGGCGGCGCGTTCGGCGGACCACATCTCGCGGGCGCCGGCCGCCGACACCCCGGACCGCGCGGCGCGGGCCAGGACCGCGTCCTCGTCTGATCCGGGCGGGAGTTCCACATAGAGGTGGATGCCCGCTGAGACGCCGTGAACCGTCGCGCCGGGCACGTATGTGGCGAGCGCGTCGGCGAGGGCGTCGCGGCGGGACCGGTAGCGGCGCCGCATGGTGCGCAGATGCCGGTCGTAGCCGCCGCTGCGGAGGAACTCGGCGAGGGCGTACTGCTCGATGACGGGCGCGCCGAGGTCGGTCTGGCCGCGATGTTCGCGGAGCCGCGTCGCGAGGCGGGCGGGGGCGACGGTCCAGCCGAGGCGCAGCGCGGGCGCGAGGGCCTTGCTGACGGAGCCGAGCAGCACGACGCGGTCGGGGTCGACGCCCTGGAGGCAGCCGACGGGCTCGCGGTCGTAGCGGAACTCGGCGTCGTAGTCGTCCTCCAGGATCACGCCGTCGACGTCCCGTGCCCAGGCGATCAGCTCGGCGCGGCGGGACGGGGACAGCACGACGCCGGTGGGGTACTGGTGGGCGGGCGTGACGAGGACGGCGCGCGCGTTGGTGCGGGCGAGCGCGGCGACGTCCACGCCGTCGGCGTCCACGGGGACGCGGACGAGCCGGATGCCGGACGCCTCCAGCATCGGCAGCTGCCGGACGCTGGTGGGGTCCTCGACGGCGAGGGCGCGATGGCCGTCCGCGATCAGCACGCGGACCAGCGCGGACAGCCCGTGCGCCACCCCGTTCATGATCACGACGCGGCCGGGGTCGGCGACGGCGGCGCGGACCCGGCCGAGGTAGCCGGCCAGCTCGGTGCGCAGCGGCCGGACGCCGCCGGGGTCGGGGTAGGTCAGCTCGTCGCTGGGGAGCGTGCGCAGCGCGGCGCGGGTGGCCGCGATCCAGCGCTCCCGGGGGAAGGCGGACAGGTCGGGCTGGCTGGGCCACAGGTCGTAGAGCGCGCCGGGGTCGGGCGGGATGTCGCAGGACGGGAGCGCGGCGGGGGCCGGGTCCTCGGCGGGAGGGGCGGGGACGGGGTCGTCGGGGCGGGCGAGGGGGGCGATGCGGGTGCCGTCGCCGCGCCGGGCGATGAGGAAGCCCTCGGCGGTCAGCTGCTCGTAGGCGGCCACGACAACGCCGCGGGACACCTCGAGGTCGCGGGCGAGGTCGCGGCTCGACGGCAGCCGGGTGCCCGCGGTCAGCCGCCCGGCCCGCACCGCCGCGCGGAAGCCCGCGGCGATCTGCGCGGCCAGCCGTCCCGCCCCGCGGTCGAGTGGGAGATGGAGGTCGGTCACATGACACTCAGCGTCGATCGGGCGTTCATGCGTCACTTGCCCGAGATTGGTCCATGATCGATGGTAGCCATTGGCTCTGTGTCCAGGTCCAACGGGCTTCTAGCGTTCGAGTCATGAAGATCTCCTCTCTCTCCCTCGGGGGCGGCGCCGCCGCCGGGACCGCGATGTTCCTCGTCGGCACGCTGACCGCGGTGTCCGCGACGATCGCGGACTACCCGGTCTTCGGCGGGCAGGCCGTCCGGTACACGGTCGCCGCGGCGATCCTGCTGGCGGTGGCGCGGCTGCGCGGCGGCCCGGCCCGGCGTCCGGCGGCGCGGGAGTGGGCGCTGCTGGCGGCGCTGGCGGGGACGGGCCTGGTCGCGTTCAACGTGTGCATCGTCGCGGCGACCCGGGACACCAGCCCGGCGACGATCGGCACGGTGATCGCGACGGTGCCGATCGTGCTGGCGCTGGTCGGGCCGCTGCTGGAGGGCCGCCGGCCCGCGCCGGCGGTGGTGGCCTCGGCGTGCGTGGTCGCGGCGGGGGCGGCGCTCGCCAACGGGCTCGGCGGGGGCAGCCTGCGGGGGCTGCTGCTGTCGCTGGGCGCGCTCGCCGGGGAGGTGTGCTTCTCGCTGCTGGCCGTCCCGCTGCTGCCGACGCTCGGCCCGGTGCGGGTGTCGGCGTACTCGGCGGCGATCGCCGCGCCGATGCTGCTGGCCGTCGGGCTGGTCACCGACGGGACGGCCGTGCTGCGGGCGCCGACCGGCGCGGAGTTCGCGGGGCTGGCGTACCTGTCGGTGATCGTCACCGTGATCGCGTTCCTGCTCTGGTACGGGGCGCTCGGCCGGCTCGGCGCGGACCGGGCGGGGCTGTTCGCCGGGATGATCCCGGTCAGTGCGGTCGTCACCACGGTGGTCCTCGGGCTCGGCCGGCCCGGGCCGGCGGACCTGGCGGGGGCGGCGCTGGTGGCCGTGGGGGTCGTCCTCGGGCTGCGGCGCCGGGTCGTACCCTGTGAGGCGGCCCCCATCGGAATCGCGCGAGGATCTGCCTGAGATGCCTGAGTTCTCCTACACCGACCTGCTGCCGCTCGGCCCCGACGAGACCGACTACCGGCTCCTGACCTCCGACGGGGTCTCCACGTTCGAGGCGAACGGCCGGACGTTCCTGCAGGTCGAGCCGGAGGCGCTCCGACTCCTCACCGAGACCGCCATGCGCGACATCGCGCACCTGCTGCGGCCCGCGCACCTGGCGCAGCTGCGCCGGATCCTCGACGACCCCGAGGCGTCCCCCAACGACCGGTTCGTGGCGCTGGACCTGCTGAAGAACGCGGGCATCGCGTCCGGCGGCGTGCTGCCGATGTGCCAGGACACCGGCACCGCGATCGTCATGGGCAAGCGCGGCCAGCACGTCCTGACGGACGGCCGCGACGAGGAGCACATCTCGCGCGGCGTGTACGACGCGTACACGAAGCTGAACCTGCGCTACTCGCAGATGGCGCCGCTGACGATGTGGGACGAGAAGAACACCGGCAGCAACCTGCCCGCGCAGGTCGAGCTGTACGCGGCGCCGGGCGACGCCTACAAGTTCCTGTTCATGGCCAAGGGCGGCGGCAGCGCGAACAAGTCGTTCCTGTACCAGGAGACCAAGGCCGTCCTGAACCCGAAGCGGATGATGTCCTTCCTGGAGGAGAAGATCCGCTCGCTGGGCACGGCGGCGTGCCCGCCGTACCACCTGGCGATCGTGGTGGGCGGGACGTCCGCCGAGTACGCGCTGAAGACGGCCAAGTACGCGTCGGCGCACTACCTGGACACGATGCCGACGGAGGGCTCGCCGCTGGGCAACGGCTTCCGCGACCTGGAGCTGGAGCTGCAGGTGTTCGAGCTGACGCAGAAGCTCGGCATCGGCGCGCAGTTCGGCGGCAAGTACTTCTGCCATGACGTGCGGGTGATCCGGCTGCCGCGGCACGGCGCGTCCTGCCCGGTGGCGATCGCGGTGTCGTGCAGCGCGGACCGGCAGGCCCTCGCCAAGATCACCGCGGAGGGCGTGTTCCTGGAGCGGCTGGAGACCGACCCCGCGCAGTACCTGCCCGACACCACCGACGAGCACCTGAACGACGAGGTCGTGAAGATCGACCTGAACCGTCCGATGGCGGAGATCCGGGCCGAGCTGACCAAGTACCCGGTGAAGACGCGGCTGTCGCTGACCGGGCCGCTGGTGGTGGCGCGCGACATCGCGCACGCCAAGATCAAGGAGCGGCTGGATGCCGGCGAGCCGATGCCGCGGTACCTGCGGGACCACGCCGTCTACTACGCGGGGCCGGCGAAGACGCCGGAGGGATACGCGTCGGGCTCGTTCGGGCCGACGACCGCCGGCCGGATGGACTCCTACGTCGAGCAGTTCCAGGCGGCGGGCGGCTCGCTGGTGATGCTGGCGAAGGGCAACCGGTCCAAGCAGGTCACCGACGCGTGCAAGGAGCACGGCGGGTTCTACCTCGGCTCGATCGGCGGCCCGGCGGCGCGGCTCGCGCAGGACTGCATCAAGAAGGTCGAGGTCCTGGAGTACCCGGAGCTCGGCATGGAGGCCGTCTGGAAGATCGAGGTCGAGGACTTCCCGGCCTTCATCGTGGTGGACGACAAGGGCGGCGACTTCTTCGCCGACACCACCGGCCCCGTCCTCACCATCGGCCGCCGCTGACCCGGCCGCACGATACCACCCTCGGCGCTCCCGGAATCCGGGTCCTGACGGCCCGATTCCGGGGCGTTTCGGGGCGGCAGGTCACATATTGGGGCTAAATCCAACTTGGTGGAGACGTCTCCCCGGTGACCGCGTGGCCACTCCGGTATCTTTTCCGCCATGTCTCAGTCAGAGCGCCTCGTGCTGGCGACGCGCTATCGGCTGGTCTCGGAAATAGGTCAGGGCGCCAACGGCACCGTGTGGCGGGGCCATGACGAGCTCCTCGATCGCGCGGTGGCGATCAAGGAGCTTCGGCTCCCCGAGGACCTTTCCCAGGACGACCGGGTGGTCTTCTTCCGCCGTACCCTGCGCGAGGCGCGCGCGCCCGCGCAGCTGCGCACCCACTCCATCGTCGAGGTCTACGACGTCGTCACCGAACAGGGCCGGCCGTGGATCGTGATGGAGCTGATCGAGGCGCCGAACCTCGAGCAGCTCATCGAGCGCGACGGCCCGCTGCCGCCCGAGCGCGTCGCGCACATCGGGCGGCGGCTGCTGGAGGCCCTCAACACCGCGCACAAGGCCGGGATCGTGCACCGCGACCTCAAGCCGAGCAACGTGCTGCTGGACGGCGACCGGGTCGTGCTCACCGACTTCGGGCTGGCGTTCTCGTCGGGCTCGGCGAGCCTGACCAAGACCGGGCACTTCATGGGCTCCCCCGCGTACGTCGCCCCGGAGGTCGCCGCGGGCGAGAAGGCCACGCCCCGCTCCGACCTGTGGTCGCTCGGCGCGACGCTGTACGCCGCGCTGGAGGGCCGCCCGCCGTTCGAGCGCGACAACGTCATGGCGACGCTGAGCGCGCTGGCGAACGAGTCGACGCCGCCGCCGCAGAACGCCGGCGCGCTCGGCCCGGTGATCACCGGGCTGCTGGAGAAGAACCCGACGCGCCGGCTCAGCCACGCCCGCGCGGTGGACCGGCTGGAGCGGGCCATGGCGGGACCGCGCGCCGGGCGCCGGCAGGCGACGCCCCGCTACCGGCTGATGGCGGTGATCGCGCTGATCGGCGCGACCGTCGCGTCCTGCGGGATCGGCGCCACGGCGCTGATCGTCGGGATGATGCGGGAGAGCCCGGGGCCGTCCCCGACGTCCCGCGCCTCCACCCCGTCCGGCCGGCCCGGCGAGGCCGCCCCGCCCGCCGGCGTCGCGAGCAGCACGCTGGTCGTGCGGGCCCGCAACGCCTCCTGCAAGATCTTCGTGTCGGTGCCCGGCACCGCGATGCGGATACTGAGCGACGAGACGCTCGCCGCGGGCGAGGCGCGCCGGTACGGCGAGGCCCACATCAACGCGGTGATCTACGACGCGTCCGCCTGCGACGTGTGGGTGAACGGCCAGGAGAAACCGCTGGGCAAGCCCGGTGAGCGCGTCAGCTACACCGTGGCGAAGGGCTCCGGGAGCTGATCACGGCCGCGCCCGCGCGGGAATGCGCGGGCGCCCCGCGCCGCTGCCATGAAGGACGGCGGTGACGATTGCGCGGGGGCTCCCAGGGGACGTCCCCCACGGAGGTGGCTTCATGTCGGAGCAGGAATTCCGGGTCGAGCACGACTCCATGGGCGAGGTCCGGGTACCGGCGGCGGCGAAGTGGCGGGCGCAGACGCAGCGGGCCGTCGAGAACTTCCCGATCTCGGGACGCGGGCTTGAGCCCGCGCACATCGCCGCGCTGGGGCAGATCAAGGCGGCGGCCGCGGCGGTGAACGCGGAGCTCGGCGTGCTGGACAAGGACGTCGCCGAGGCGATCGGCGAGGCGGCCCGCGAGGTGGCGGACGGCCGCTGGAACGACCAGTTCCCCATCGACGTGTTCCAGACCGGGTCCGGGACGTCGTCGAACATGAACGCCAACGAGGTCGTGGCGACGCTGGCGGAGGAGCGGCTCGGCCGGCCCGTCCACCCGAACGACCACGTGAACGCCTCCCAGTCGTCCAACGACGTGTTCCCGTCGTCGATCCACATCGCGGCGACCGGCGCGGTCGTGCACGAGCTGATCCCCGCGCTGCGGCACCTGCGCGACGCGCTGGCCCGCAAGGCGGACGAGTTCGCGACGGTGGTGAAGTCGGGCCGCACGCACCTGATGGACGCGACGCCGGTGACGCTCGGGCAGGAGTTCGGCGGGTTCGCGGCGCAGGTCGGGCACGGCGTGGAGCGGCTGGAGGCGGTGCTGCCGCGGCTGGCGGAGCTGCCGCTCGGCGGCACCGCGGTCGGCACCGGGATCAACACGCCGGAGGGGTTCGCCGCCCGCGTCATCGCGGAGATCGCGCGGGTCACCGGGCTGCCGCTGACCGAGGCCCGCGACCACTTCGAGGCGCAGGGCGCCCGGGACGGCCTCGTCGAGGCGAGCGGCGCGCTGCGCACCGTCGCGGTGAGCCTCAACAAGATCGCCAACGATCTGCGCTGGATGGGGTCGGGGCCGCGCGCCGGCCTCGCCGAGATCCGGCTGCCGGACCTGCAGCCCGGCTCGTCGATCATGCCGGGCAAGGTGAACCCGGTGATCCCGGAGGCGGTGACGCAGGTGGCCGCGCAGGTGATCGGGAACGACGCGGCGATCGCGTTCGGCGGCGCGGCGGGCAGCTTCGAGCTGAACGTGATGCTGCCGATGCTGGCCCGCAACGTGCTGGAGTCGATCACACTGCTGGCGAACGTGTCGCGGCTGCTCGCGGACCGCTGCGTGGACGGCATCGAGGCCGACGTGGACCGGCTGCGCGAGTACGCGGAGTCGTCGCCGTCGATCGTGACGCCGCTGAACCGCTACATCGGCTACGAGGAGGCGGCGAAGGTCGCCAAGCAGGCCCTCGCGGAGCGCAGGACGATCCGGGAGGTCGTCATCGAGCGCGGGCATGTCGCCGACGGGAAGCTCACCGAGGAGCAGCTGGACGCGGCGCTGGACGTGCTCGGCATGACCAACGCGTCCCGCGGCTGACGGCTTCAGCGGTCGCTGGAGGCGTCAGGGGGCGCGCGCGGCGGCGCGGGCACGGCGGCGGCGGGTTCGCCCGCGAGAGGCCGTCATGGCGCCGCGGAGACGAGAAGAGGGGCGGCCCGGCGGGCCCGCCCCTCTCTCCTGTGCTTCCGGACGCGGTCTAGTACCAGCCGCTGGACTGCGAGTGCGCCCATGCGCCGCAGGGCGTGCTGTACCGGTCCTTGATGTAGCCGAGGCCCCACTTGATCTGGGTCGTGGCGTTGTTCTGCCAGTCGGGCCCCGCGCTCGCCATCTTCGAGCCGGGCAGCGCCTGCGGGATCCCGTACGCGCCGGACGGGTTCGCCGCGTGGGTGTTCCAGTGGCTCTCCTTGTTCCACAGGTTCACCAGGCAGCCGAACTGGCCGGAGCCGCTCATGCCGTAGCTCGGCAGCAGCCTCTTGGCGATCTGCTGAGCCTCGCCCGCCGGGACGGGGTCGCCGGACGGGCCGCCGCCGCTGCCGCCGCTCGGGGACTTCGTCTTCGTGGGGGTCGGGGTCGGGATCGGCTTGCCCTTGGCCTGCAGCTTCGGCCCCTTGGCCGGGTCCTGGCGGGTCGCGCGGGAGGCCCGCTCGTAGGCCTCCTTGCGGCGCATCTGCTCCATGACCATGGGGTCGACCTTGGGCGCGGCGGCGGCGTCCGCCAGTTTCTTCGGCTGGACGGTCTTGGTGCCGCCGTCGTCGGACCCGCCGGACATCGCGAACGCGGCGCCACCGCCGCCGACCACGACCAGCGCGCCCGCGACCACCGCGGCGATCTTCAGGCCGTTGCGGCCGCCGCCGGAGCGGCGCGCGCCGCCGGGCCGGCCGGACGCGGAGCGGGAGGCGCCGAGCCGGCGGGGGCCGGAGCGGCGGGCGGGACCGGCGGCGGAGCCGGCGCCGAAGGCGATCTCGTCGCGGGGCTCGCCGGCGTCCTGCCCCTCGGGCCCGGGGGCTCCCATGGCGAGGACGCCGGTCGCGCCGGTCGCGCCGGCCGGGGACTCGCCCTGCGAGACGGGCTGGAAGCCGAGGGTGTCGCCCGCGGGGGGCGCGCCGAACGCGGGTGCCGCACCGGCGACCTTGACGTCCTCGTCGCCGGGTGCGGCCGGGAACGCCTCGGCGCCGCCGAGCCGGGGGGTCTCGGCGGAGGCCGGGGCCGCGTGCGACCACGGCTCCTCGGGGGCAAAGCTCTGTCGTTCGTCTCGCCTAGGGGACCCGGGACGGTCTCCGAACAAGGCGGTCCTTCCGACGGTCGCACGCGCATGGACACGCGGGCGAACTGCTTCCACCCCGGCCCGGCGGCGCGTCCGCACCGCGGACGGCTCCGGGCCCTGAGCGGCTCGCGCCCGCGCGCTTTTACAGGGGGGTGCGCTGCGGGCGGCACCGTTCTGGGGGTGCTTACGAGGAGACACAATGCCCGAGCCCGAGCCCTGCTCCGCAACCGAAACGAGACAAATGCTGCGAGTGGTGCGGTTGTCAACTCGCCGTTCGCCTCCCCGAAAACAGGGAGGGACCTGCGATTCCTTGACTCCGCGGCGGTTCGTGTGACCTTCATCACAAGTCGACGGTACGGCGTTTAACGATCACATTCCGTTCGGTTATCCACAGGGCCGTCCACAGCCAGGAGACGGGGCGCCCCGCCGGCGCCTCCCGAGGAGGGCCGGCGGGGCGCCCGCCACGTCCGGTGCGGGTCCGTCAGGCGACGACCTCGCCGAGCATGTCGGTCACCAGCGCCGCGATCGGCGACCGCTCCGACCTCGTCAGCGTCACGTGCGCGAACAGCGGGTGCCCCTTCAGCTTCTCCACCACCGCGGCGACGCCGTCGTGCCGGCCGACCCGCAGGTTGTCGCGCTGCGCCACGTCGTGCGTCAGCACCACCCGCGAGCCCGCGCCGATCCGCGACAGCACGGTCAGCAGCACGCCGCGCTCCAGCGACTGCGCCTCGTCCACGATCACGAACGAGTCGTGCAGCGACCGGCCCCGGATGTGGGTGAGGGGCAGGACCTCCAACATGTCACGGTCCACCACCTCCTCGATGACCTCCGGGGTCGTCACCGCCGAGAGCGTGTCGTAGACGGCCTGCGCCCACGGCGACATCTTCTCGTTCTCCGACCCCGGCAGGTAGCCGAGCTCCTGGCCGCCGACCGCGTACAGCGGGCGGAACACCACGACCTTGCGGTGCCGCCGCCGCTCCATCACGGCCTCCAGGCCCGCGCACAGGGCGAGCGCCGACTTGCCCGTGCCGGCCCGCCCGCCGAGCGAGACGATCCCGACGTCCTCGTCCATCAGCAGGTCGAGGGCGATGCGCTGCTCGGCGGACCGGCCGCGCAGCCCGAACACCTCCCGGTCGCCCTTCACCAGCTTCACCGACTTGTCGGGCAGCGTCCGGCCGAGCGCCGAACCGCGCTCCGACAGCAGCCGCAGGCCGGTGTGGCACGGCAGGTCACGCGCCTCCTCCAGGTCCGCGCCGCCCGTCTCGTACAGCTCCTCGACGAGCCCGCCCGGCACCTCCAGCTCCCGCATCCCCGTCCAGCCGGACTCCACCACGGCCAGCTCCGCCCGGTACTCCTCGGCGGCGAGCCCGACCGCGGACGCCTTCACCCGCATCGGCAGGTCCTTGGAGACCAGCACCACGTCGCGTCCCTCGCGGGCGAGCCACGCCGCCACCGACAGGATGCGGGTGTCGTTGTCGCCGAGCCGGAAGCCGTCCGGCAGCACGCTCGCGTCGGAGTGGTTCAGCTCGACGCGCAGCGTCCCGCCCTGGTCCCCGTTCGGCCCCTGCACCGACACGGCCTCGTCCAGCCGGCCGTGCTCCAACCGCAGGTCGTCCAGCGTGCGCAGGGCCTGCCGTGCGAAGTAGCCGAGCTCCGGGTGATGGCGCTTGGCCTCGAGCTCGGAGATGACGACGATGGGCAGCACGACCTCGTGCTCGGCGAACCGGGTCATCGCCCCCGGGTCGGCGAGCAGGACGCTGGTGTCGAGGACGTACGTGCGCCGGACCGGAACGGGCGTTCCGGCGGGGATCCCGGACTCGGGACGGCGCGGCGAGGTTGTGGCCACTCGATCTCCCTGACTATGGGGGATGTACCGGTGGCGCGACAGTCCGCCCCCGTACGGCCGGAGACCCCGGTCAGGGGACGACGGCCTGGGGCGGTGGTCTCTGCGACGGAGGCGACAGGAAGACCGTCAGGTACCGTAGCGCCGGTGCCGCGCGGCGTAGGAACGCATCGCCCGCAGGAAGTCGACCTTGCGGAAGTCCGGCCAGTGGACCTCGCAGAAGTAGAACTCCGAGTGGGCGCTCTGCCAGAGCATGAAGCCGGACAGGCGCTGCTCCCCCGAGGTGCGGATGACCAGATCCGGATCCGGCTGGCCGCGCGTGTAGAGATGCTCGGCGATGTGCTCCACCTCGAGGCCCTCGGCGAGTTCCTCGATGCTGGTGCCACGGCTCGCCTGCTCGATGAGCAGAGAGCGCACCGCATCAGCGATCTCACGCCTACCTCCATACCCAACGGCGACGTTCACAATCAGGCCGGGAGCGCCGGATGTCGCCTCACCCGCGTCTTTCAGGACGCGGGCGGTCTTATCGGGCAGGAGGTCGAGGGCGCCGACGGGCTTGACGTGCCACCCCTCGTCGGCGAGCTTGCGGACGGTGTTCTCGATGATCTCCAGCAGCGGGTCGAGCTCGTTCGCGGGACGGTTCAGGTTGTCGGTGGACAGCAGCCAGAGCGTGACGTGCTCCACCCCGGCCTCGGTGCTCCACTGCAGCAGCTCGGAGATCTTGTCGGCGCCGCGCTGGTGCCCGTGGTTGACGTCGGCCAACCCCATCGACCTGGCCCAACGCCGGTTCCCGTCGAGGATGACGCCGACGTGCCGGGGGGTGATGTCGGTGGGCAGCGACGCCTCGACGCGGTGCTCGTACATGCGGTAGACGGCGTCCCGGACGGCCGCGTACGGCCCGCTGTGGCGGATCGCGGCGGTCAGCCGGGCACCGGCGGACGGAAAGCGGCGCGCACGGCCGTCCCGGGCCGCGCCGGCCTCGGCGCCGCCCTTGGCGGCCTTGTCGCGCCCTGACATCCCCGTACGCCGAACCCCCATGTGGGCATCCCTTCGAGCGATCCTCCCTGATGGGATCGGACGCTCAATTATGGCCCGACGGCGATACTTTTCCCGCCGTTCCGGTGATGTCAGGCTAGCGCGCAGGTCGGGGGGCTCTGCCGCGCCGAGCCGCCCCGGCCGGCCAGTGCGGCGCGGAGGCATCGGACACCCTGGATGTTCCGGATGTTCCAACCATTCCGGCGTGATCGACCTCGGCCAGCAGCGCGTTCAGGAAGCGCGCGAGCTCGGCGGAGGTGAGCACGGCGCGGATGCCGCGCCCGCCCGCGCCCCACGCCTCGATCACCGCCCGGCGCGCCACCCGCCAGCGCCCGGCGGCGGACTGCTGGCGCCCCACCCACATCGAGGAGGTCCGCACCGCGCAGCGCAGCTCGCCGGTGCTGATCACGTCGCCGCGGTCGCGGTAGCGGAAGGCGAACAGCTCGGGCTCCCGGGCGGCGCCGGCCGCGGGCGGGTCGGGGAAGCGGTCGTCGGGGTCGGGCCAGCGGGCCGCCTGCGGGGAGCCGTCGGCGCGGGCGGCGTCGACCCGGCGGGCGAGGTCGGCCAGGAAGTAGCCGCACCGCTCCCCCACCGCGCCGAAGCGGTCGCCGTCGCGGCGCAGCTCCAGGGTGACCTCGAACGGGGTGCCGCCGCGGTCCAGCGAGGCGACCGGCACGACGTCCAGCACCGAGCCGTCCAGGCAGCGCAGCGCCCTCACGCTCCGTCCCCCTCCCCGGCGGCGTCCCGGCGCGGCCCATCCGCGCTTCAACGCACATTAGGCCAGGTCGGCACCATGATCACACCCAGCGGACGTCGTGATCGCGTAATGATCCGCGGAGCCGGGGGTCAGGGCTTCGGGCCGGCGGCGCGGGCGCGCTCGACGTGCTCCAGGGCGCTGCGCAACTCGCCGAGCCACTCGTCGGTGTTCTTGCCGACGAGCCGGACGCACCAGGCGAGCGCGTCGCTGCGGCTGCGCGCGACCCCGGCCTCGACGAGGGTGTCCAGGACGCGGCGCTCGGGCTGGCGGAGCCGGGTCATGACCGGCACGGACAGGGTGGTGAACATCTCCCGGTGGCCGCCGCATTCGGCGCCCCAGGAGACCTTGTGGCCGAAGGCGTGCTCGGCCTCGCGCGCGATGGCGATGCGCTGGTCGCGGGTGTCGGCGCGGAAGCGCTGGACGTGCCCGGCGAGCAGCGCGGACCGCTCGGTCTCCGAGACGTCCTTCGCGGCGTCCGGCTCCGGGAGCCGGCCGACCACGCTGACCTCCTCGCGGTCGACGACGACCTCGGGCGCGCCTTCGAACCAGCCGTCGGGCAGGCGCCCGGCGAACCAGCCGCGCAGCCGGTCCGCCGCTTCGCTTGTAGTCATGTAATCAAAATTACAGCCTGCGGAGCAGCGGCACCAGCCTCCACCGTGATTGACATTCGCCATCTTTTGAGAGTTACTCTCAAAAACGATGGACTCTTACTTGGAGGCGAATGTCATGAGGGTGGGCAACGAGAGGCGCTGGTGGGGGCTCGGCGCGCTGGCACTGAGCATGCTGGCGCTCGGCTTCGACATGACGATCCTCAACGTGGCGCTGACCACGATCTCCGAGAAGCTGCACGCGAGCACCAGCGAACTCCAGTGGATCGTCGACTCCTACCTACTGGTCTTCGCCGCGCTGCTCCTCCCGGCCGGGCTCCTCGGCGACCGCCTCGGCCGCCGGCGGACGCTGCTGGCCGGCATGGCGGTCTTCGGCGCCGCCTCGCTCGCCGGGGCGCTGGCGGGCGGCACCGGCGGCGTCATCGCCGCCCGCGCCTTCATGGGCCTGGGCGCGGCGATCATGATGCCGCTGTCGATGTCCATGCTCCCCGCCGTCTTCCCGCCGCACGAGCGGACCCGCGCCATCGCGGTCTGGTCGTCCGCGTCCGCCCTCGGGCTGCCGATCGGCCCGCTGCTCGGCGGCTGGCTGCTGGAGCACTTCTCGTGGAGCTCGATCTTCCTGGTCAACGTCCCGATCGTGGCGGTCGGCGGCATCGCGCTGGCCTTCACCATGCCCGAGACCCGGGACCCGGCCGCCCCCAAGGCGGACGGCCCCGGCTCGCTGCTGTCGATGGGCGGCCTCGTCGCCCTGGTGTACGGGGTCATCGAGGCCCCCGTGCGCGGCTGGGGCGACCCCGTCGTGCTCGGCGTGCTCGCCCTATCCGCCGTCCTGCTCGCCGCGTTCGTGCTGTGGGAGCGGCGCGCGACGCAGCCGATGATGGACGTCCGGCTGTTCCACGACCGCCGGTTCAGCTGGGCGATGGTCGCCGCCA
The DNA here is from genome assembly GCF_040299565.1 of Spirillospora sp. NPDC000708. Taxonomy (NCBI): domain Bacteria; kingdom Bacillati; phylum Actinomycetota; class Actinomycetes; order Streptosporangiales; family Thermomonosporaceae; genus Spirillospora; species Spirillospora sp. NPDC000708. Next base: position 30,391 of record NZ_JBEPCJ010000007.1, on the reverse strand, counting down.
TCGCCGCCAACCTGCTGATGGGCGGGCTGCTGTTCGTCTTCCCGCAGTACCTGCAGGCCGTCCTCGGCAACGACGCCTTCGGCACCGGGCTGCGGCTCATCCCCATGCTGCTCGGCCTCCTCGCCGGCGGCCTCACCACCGACCGGATCGTCCCCCGCACCGGCCACAAGCCGATCATCGTGACGGGGCTGGCCGTCCTCGCGGCGGGCCTCGGCTGGGGCGCGTTCACCGACGCCGGCGACTCCTACGGCTCCATCGTCCCGTGGCTCCTGCTGATCGGCCTCGGCTGCGGCCTGTCCCTCATCCCCGCGATGGACGCGCTGATGGCGGCGCTCCCCGCCGACCAGGCCGGACGCGGGTCCGGGCTCGTCCAGACGCTCCGCCAGACCGGCGGCACCCTCGGCGTCGCGGGCCTCGGCAGCCTGCTGTCCGCCGTCTACCGGGACCGCATCGCGACCGACGGACTGCCCCGCGCGGCCGCGGACACCGCCCACGACTCGGTCGGCGGCGCCGTCGCGGTCGCCGGCAGGCTCCACGACGGCGCCCTGCTGGCCTCCGCCCGCGACGCCTACGTCCACGGGATGGACGCGGTGCTCGCCGCCTGCGCCGCCGGGGCGCTGGCCGTCGCCGTCCTCCTCCTGGCCTTCCAGCCGGGCCGCCGGGGTGCGGACGCCACCGCCGATGAACCAGAATCGACGCATGAGCACGTCGCACCCTGAGCACGCCCTCGACCGCCTGGAGGACCGGCTCGCCAGGCTGCCGCTGAGGGAGCGCAAGAAGCTGAGGACCCGGAGGGCGATCCAGGACCACGCCCTCCGGCTCTTCACCGAGCAGGGCTACGACCAGACCACCGTCGAGCAGATCGCCGCCGCCGCGGAGATCTCCCCGAGCACGTTCTTCCGCTACTTCCCCACCAAGGAAGACGTCGTGGTCACCGACGAGTACGACCCGATCATGGCGGAGATCTTCCGCGACCAGCCGCCCGAGCTGTCCACGATCGAGGCGCTCCGCGCGACGCTCCGCGAGATCCTCCCGCAGATGATCGACGAGGACCTGGAGATCGTCCGCACCAGGCTCCAGCTCACCGCCCAGGTCCCCGCGCTGCGCAGCCGCACCTTCGAGTCGATGCGCGAGGGCACCGCGGCCATGCTGAGCGAGGTGATCTCCGCGCGGGTGGGCCGTCCCACCACGGACGGCGACGTCCAGGCGTTCACCTGGGCCGTGATCGGCGTCATGCAGGCCGCCATGTACCAGTGGCTGGACGGCGGCACCACGATCGAGGACATCCCCGACGTCATCGACCACAACCTGGAGTTCCTCAGCCGCGGCTGCCCTCTTTGACCCAGGGGGGCGACCCCCTGGAACCCCCGTCACGGTCGGCAACCTGTTTCCCGCTCCGCTAGAGCTCCGCGCGAAACAGGCCGCCGACCGTCGGGCATGCCCGCTGCGCTCGCTGGCGCTCGCTCCGCGTGCCTGCCCGTGAGGTGGCTGAGCTTCAACCTGCCGTGGCCGGGGTTCGAGCTGCCGGGGCCTGGGGCTCAGCCCGCCGGTAGCTGAGCTTCAAGCTGCCGGAGCCGAGGTTCAACATGCCGGGGCCTGGGGCTCAACCCGCCGTGGCTGAGGTCCAGCCTGCCGGGGCCGGGGGCTTAGCCCGCCGGTAGCTGAGATTCAACCTGCCGTGGCCGGGTTCGAGCTGCCGGAGGCGGGGGCGGGGGTCAGCTGGATAGTTGGGCGGCCAGTTTGGGGCTCACCCGGACGGCGCCCTTGAGGTTGCGGGTGTAGACGTTCTGGATCATCACGTCGAGGCCGGTGCGGGGCGCGACGACCATCTTGCCGTTGCCGATGTACAGGGCGATGTGGGAGATGTAGCCGGGCGCGGTGGGGTCGTTGGCCCAGATCAGCATGTCGCCGGGGACGGCCTTGCTGTAGGGGATGACCCAGCCGACGCGGGCCTGGTCGGCGGCGACGCGCGGGAGGCGGATGCCGGCCCGCGCGAACGCGTACTGCATCAGCCCGGAGCAGTCGTAGCCGCCCTCGGCCTCCGACTCGCCGCCCCACACGTACGGCCAGCCGATCCGCGAGTAGGCCGCCTTGATCACGGTCTGCACCTGGCCGGCGGTCATCACCTGGCCGTGCGAGGTCGGCGCGTGGTCCGAGCCGGCCTTCGGGAAGTCGATCTGCGGGTTGACCGCGACGGCCTTGGCGTGCTTCGGCAGCACCTTCTTCAGCTTCTTGATGAAGGCGGCCGGCTTCGTCTTCGGCACGCTGACCAGCATCGCGTTGCCGGTGGGCATGCCGAGGGCCTGCGCGGTGGCGTGCGAGACGACCGCGTCGACGTCGCTGATGCCCATCGTCGCGTAGGCGCCGACGCGCAGGTTCGACTGGTGCTGCTTGCCGCCGACGGGCACCTGGCTGCCGAGCTTGACGCCGCCGTCGCTGCCCATCGTGAAGGAGATCGCGACGTCGCCGGACGCGACGTTGCGCCAGAGCGCGTCGGACTGCGCGGTCGGCTTCGGCGTGTAGTTGCGGAACGTCGACGGGTCGACGCCCATCAGGCCGACGCGCTTGCCCGCGACCATGCCCTGCACGGCGTCGACGACCTCGACGCCCTTCACGCCCTTGGCGCCGCGGATCTTCGCGATGGTCGCGGCGGGCAGTGCGGACGGCGCCGCGACGAGGACGTGCGGGGTGAGGCGCTTGCCGAGCGGCGCGACCGCGCTGGGTGAGAGGCTGGTGCTGCCGGACGCGGCGACGTAGCGGGCCCGCTTCTCCTGCGGGGAGGGCGGAGGGTCGCCGTCGTGGCCGCGGGCGATGAGCACCGCGGTGTTGGCGGCGAGCGTGGTCAGGACCGAAACGCCGATGATCGTCGGTAGGATCCGGCGGTTCGGCTTCCGCACTGCCACGCTCCTTTTAGGTCGGCCTTCCCGGCTCCCACGACTATGACCCAGAGGAGCGGCAACCGTCCAGATACCCGGCGCACCAGCGGACACCCGTGCCCGTCGTGCCCCATCGGGTCAGCCCCGTCCCCGCTACCCATTGGTAACACCATGCGGGAACGAGAGCAAGGTCACGTTGCCACAAAATGGACGGCTAATCCAATTGCCCACGTAGTTCGCGGGTCAGCTCGGCCGGGGTCGTCACGGGCAGCCGGCAGGTGAACATCCGGCAGACGTACGCGGCGGGCGCGCCGTCCACCGGCTCGCGGCCCTCCAGCAGCGGGACGCCCTCGGCCCCGGGCTCGCCGACGCTCACCACCGCGCCCGGCGCGGGCGACATCAGCGCGGTGTGGTGCAGCGCCCAGGTCCGCTCGTCGTCCCGGCCTCCGATGATCGCGATCTCCACCGGCCCGGCCGCGTGCGCCTCCGCAACCGCCAGCCCCCAGCCGGCGAACCGCGCGTGCTTCTCCGCCAGCGGCGCGACCGGGCCGAGCGCCGCCTCCGCCGCCTGCCGGTGCCAGTCCGACCCGGTCAGCGCGGCGAACGACAGCAGCGCGCCCGCCGCCGCGAACTGGCCGGACGGGGTGGCGTTGTCGGTCGGGTCCTGCGGGCGCCGGAACAGCCGCTCGGCGTCGTCGGCGGTGTCGTAGAAGCCGCCCGCCCCGTCCCCGAACCGTTCGAGGACGGTGTTCAGCAGTTCCCCCGCCAGCCGCATGTGCGCGGGGTCGCCGGTCACGCCGTGCAGCGCGAGCAGGCCCTCCGCCACGTCCGCGTAGTCCTCCAGGACGCCCGCGTTCTCTCCGGCGGCGCCGCCGCGCGACGTCCGGACGAGCCGTCCGCCGCTCTCGTGCACGCCGATGAGAAGCCGCGCCACGTCCTCGGCCGCGCTGACGAGGTCGGGCCGGTCGAACAGCGCCCCGCACTCGGCGAGCGCCGCGACGGCGAGGCCGTTCCAGGCGGCGACGACCTTGTCGTCCCGCGCCGGCGGCACCCGGTGCGCGCGGGCCTCCAGCAGGAGCGTCCGGACGCGCTCGTAGCGCTCGGCGTCGTCGGGGTCGCGGAGGAGTTGGAGCACGGAGGTGCCGTGCTCGAACGTGCCCGTCACCTCGAACAGGCGCTCGGCGTAGGCGCCGTCGTCCTCGCCGAGGACCTCCCTCAGCTGCTCCGGCGTCCAGACGTAGTACTTGCCCTCGACGCCCTCGCTGTCGGCGTCCAGCGCCGACGCCAGCCCGCCTTCGGGCGTCCACAGGTCGCGCAGCATCCAGTCGCAGGTCTCCAGGGCGACACGCCGCGCGAACGGCGAACCGGTCAGCCGCCACCAGTGCGCGTACACGCGGGCCAGCAGCGCGTTGTCGTAGAGCATCTTCTCGAAGTGCGGGACGACCCACTGCGCGTCCACCGAGTACCGCGCGAACCCGCCGCCGAGCTGGTCGTACATCCCGCCGCGGGCCATCGCCTCCAGCGTGTGCCCGGCCATCGCGAGGGCCTCCGCGTCGCCGGTGCGGGCGTGGTGGCGCAGCAGGAACTCCAGGGCCATCGACGGCGGGAACTTCGGCGCGCCGCCGAACCCGCCCCGCGCCGCGTCGTAGGACTGCGCCAGCACCTTCACGGCGTGCGCGAGCCGCTCAGCGCCGGGCACCTCGCCGCTCGCGAGCCCCGTCCCGCGCGAGGTCAGGGCCGCGACGACCTGCTGCCCCTGCCCGACGACCTCGTCGCGCTGCTCCGTCCACGCCTTGTGGACGGCCTCCAGCAGCGCCTGGAACTGCTGCCTCGGGAAGTACGTTCCGCAGTAGAAGGGATGCCCGTCCGGCGTCATGAACACGGTCATCGGCCAACCGCCCTGGCCGGTCATCGCCTGCGTGGCCTCCATGTAGACCGCGTCGATGTCGGGGCGTTCCTCCCGGTCCACCTTGATGTTCACGAACATCTCGTTCATGAGCCGCGCGGTCTCACCGTCCTCGAAGGACTGGTGGGCCATCACGTGGCACCAGTGGCAGGCTGCATATCCAACAGAAAGGAGCACCGGGACATCTCGCCGGCGCGCCTCGGCGAACGCCTCGGCGCTCCACTCCCACCAGTCGACCGGGTTCCCGGCGTGCTGCAGCAGGTACGGGCTGGTGGCGTCCTTGAGCCGGTTCATGCCCCGATCCTGCCCGATCCGGCGCCCGGTTCACGGGCCGGGACCGTCCCGTTTCGGTGGGTTGCCCCCGAGCTCGCCGCCCCTATGATGACGTCGCCGATGACCTGGCCCGTCCGCGGACGGACCGTGACCGGCGCAAGCGCAAACTACATCGAGCTCCCCCCTCCCCCCACCGCTCCTGCACCCGCTGAAGTTGGAGCTTCACCCATGACCGAAACCCGGCCCCCCGTCCCCGCCTCCCTCGACGACGTCGACGGCTGGTTCCCCAAGGTCGACCAGCGGCTGTTCACCTGGTTCCTGGACCGCCAGGAACGCCTCGGCCAGCACGGCGACCTCGTCGAACTCGGCTCCTATCTCGGCAAGAGCGCCATCCTCATGGGCCGCCACCTGCGCGACGGCGAGACCTTCACCGTCTGCGACCTGTTCGACTCCGAGGCCCCCGACGACTCGAACCAGGCCGAGATGGACGGGTCGTACGCCAGCCTGACCCGCACGGCCTTCGAGGCGAACTACCGCACGTTCCACGACGGCCTGCCGCGGATCGTCCAGGCGCCGACCTCGGTGATCCTCGATCACGTCCGGCCCGAGAGCTGCCGGTTCGTGCACGTGGACGCGTCCCACCTGTACGAGCACGTGCGGGGCGACATCCAGGCCGCGCACGTGATGCTGCCGGTGGAGGGCGTGATCGTCTGCGACGACTACCGCTCCGAGCACACCCCGGGCGTCTCCGCCGCCGTCTGGGAGGCGGTGGCCTCCGAGGGCCTGCACCCGGTCTGCGTCACCCCGCAGAAGTTCTACGGGACGTGGGGCGACGTGAAGGACGTCCAGGACGACCTGCTGGCCTGGCTGGGCGAGCAGGACGACCTCTGGCACGAGGTGCAGCAGGTGGCCGGGCGGCCGCTCCTGCGCGTCAAGACGAAGCAGGCCCCGAAGACCCCGAAGAAGGACCGGACGCGCGAGCTCAAGGAACGCCTCGCCCGCGCGGAGGAGCAGCGGGCGCGCGCGCAGCACGAGTTGGACTCCGTCCGCAACTCGCTCAGCTTCAAGGTCGGCCGGGCCGCCACCGCGCTGCCCCGGGCGATGCGCCGCCGCAACGGGCGCCCGCGCTAGCGGCGGGCCGCGCTAGCCGTCGAGGGCCGCGAGGGCGGTCTCGATGGTGCGGTGGAACGTCGGATAGGCGTAGATCATCTCGCGGAGGGCCGCGGTGGGGGCCTCGGTGTGCACGGCGACGGCCAGCGCGCCGAGGACCTCCCCGCCGGCCGGCCCGGCCGCGGTCGCGCCGACCAGCACGCCCCACTCGGTGCTCTCGACGAGCTTGACGAACCCGTCGTTGCCGACCTTCTGGATCCAGCCGCGCGTCGACTCCGGGATCGGCGCGAGCCCGGTGCGGACCGGCAGGTTCTGGTCGCGGGCCTGCGCCTCGGTGAGCCCGACCGCCGCGATCTCGGGATCGGTGAACGTCACCCGGGGGACGGCCCGGTAGGCGGCCTGCGGCCCCTCCTCGCCGAGGATGTCGCGGACCGCGACGGACGCCTGGTACATGGACACGTGCGTGAACGCGCCCTTGCCGGTGATGTCGCCGATCGCCCAGACGCCGTCGGCGGCGCGCATGTGCCCGTCCACGTCGATCTGCCGGGCGCCCTCGTCGAGGCCCACGGCGCCCAGGCCGAGGCCCTTCAGGTTCGGGCGGCGCCCCGTCGCGACGAGCAGCCGGTCGGCGGTCAGGGTCTCGTCCCCGAGGTGCAGGCGGAACTCGCCGTTCGCGTACGAGGCGCCGGTGACCTTCGCGCCCGTCCGCACGCCGACGCCCTCGCGCTCGAACACCTGCCGGAGCAGCTCGCTCGACTCCGGTTCCTCGTTCAGCAGCAGGCGGTCGGCGGCCTCGACGACCGTCACGCGGCTGTCGAAGCGCGAGAAGACCTGCGCCATCTCCACCCCGACGACCCCGCCGCCCAGCACCAGCAGCGACTCCGGCACCTCGGTGGCCTGCACGGCCTCCCGGTTCGTCCAGAACGGGACGTCGGCGAGGCCGTCGACCGGCGGCGCCGACGGCGCCGTGCCGGTGTTGAGCAGGATGCCGCGGCGGGCCCGGAACACCCGGTCGCCGACCGTCACCTCGCGGGGCCCGGTGATGCGGCCCTCCCCGCGCACCAGCCGCGCGCCCTTGCCGGTGAGCCGGTCCGCGGCGGCCGTGTCGGTCCACGAGCCGGTCGCCTCGTCGCAGATCCGGGCGGCCACCGGCGCCCAGTCCGGCCGGATGATCGAGTCGCCCGCCATCCCCGGGATGCGGGTGCCGTCCGCGATCAGCCCCGCGGCGCGCACCATCATCTTCGTCGGGACGCACGCGTAGTACGGGCACTCCCCGCCGACCAGCCGGGACTCCACGGCCGCGACGGACAGGCCCGCCTCGGCCAGCCGGCCCGCCGCGTCCTCCCCGCCGGGCCCGAGACCGATGACGACGACATCGACTTCTTCAGCCATGCACCGGGTCCTGCCCATGTTGGGCGGGGTCTCACTGTGGCGGGCGAGGTTTTGCGGCCCGGCGGGGCGGCAGGGGGATCCGGTCCAGGTCGTGGACGAGCGAGATCGCGCCGCCGAACCCGGCGGCGGCCTCGTCCTCGAAGCGGTGCTCGTCCTCGGCGCGGTAGCGCTCGGAGAAGTGCGTGAGGACCAGGTGCCGGACGCCGGCGTCCGCCGCGACCCGGCCTGCCTGCCCCGCGGTGAGGTGCCCGAACCTGGCCGCGAGCGGGGAGTCCTCGTCCAGGAAGGTCGACTCGATCACCAGCATGTCGACGCCGGCCGCGAGGTCCCGCACGCCGTCGCAGCGGCGGGTGTCCATGACGAACGCGACCTTCTGCCCGGGACGCCGCGTGCTGCACTCCTCCAGCGCGACCGTCGTGCCGTCCGGCGCGGTCACCCGGCCGCGCTCCTGGAGCTCGCGGACGAGCGGTCCCCGCACGCCCTTCGCGGCGAGCCGCTCGGGCAGCATCGTGACGCCGTCCGGCTCCTCGACCCGGTACCCGTACGCCTCCACCGGGTGCGACAGCCGCCGCGCGACCAGCGAGAACGGCGCGTCCTCCAGGTCGAGTGCGGTCCGCTCCCCCGACACCGGCCACTCGCGGACCACCTCGGTGTCGTGGAACGCCGACGCGTACCGCAGCCGCTGCCAGTACTCCGCGCCGCTCGCCGGGAACACCGCGTTCACCGGGTGCTCGACGCCGTCGCGGGCGATCCGCTGGACGATGCCGGGCACGCCGAGGCAGTGGTCGCCGTGGAAGTGCGTCACGCAGATCCACGTCACGTCGTTCGCGGCGACCCCGGCGTGCGCCATCTGCCGCTGCGTCCCCTCGCCCGGGTCGAACAGCAGCCCCTGCCCGTCCCAGCGCAGCAGGTAGCCGTTGTGGTTGCGGGCCTTGGTCGGCACCGCGCTGGCGGAGCCGAGGACGATCAGATCGCGAACGGACATCCCCCCATGGTGCCGCGCGAGGGGCGTTGCAAGCGCTTGGTTATCCTGACCGCGTCCTGGACCGATGCGAGCAAGGGAGAGCCGCGTGGCCGGAAGCAAGCGCGACAAGATCAAGATGACCCCCGACGAGGTCGCCGCCTACCTCGCCGGCAACTTCAAGGTCCAGGTCGCCACGGTCGGCAAGGACGGCGAGCCGCACCTCGTCACGATGTTCTACGCCCTGCTCGACGGCAAGATCGCGTTCACCACGTACCACTCGTCGCAGAAGGTCGTGAACCTGCGCCGCAACCCGACGATGACGTGCCTCGTCGAGGACGGCGTCGAGTACAACGAGCTGCGCGGCGTCGCGCTGTACGGCCGCGGCCTGGTCATCGAGGACCGCGACGAGCTGCACAAGGTCGGCTACGTCGTCGGCTCCCGGATGGCGGGCCTGCCCGTCCCCGAGATCGGCGAGCCCATCGACCCCGCCATGGCCGCCGGCATCGAGCAGGCCATGTCCAAGCGCGTCCTCGTCGTCATGGACCCCGACACCATCGTCAGCTGGGACCATCGGAAGGCGTGAGCCCCTCCCGGCGGCGCGCCGCGTCCTCCGCCTTCGGGGTCGGGACCGAGCCGTAGAGGGCGATCGCGCGGTCGAGGGCGGCGCCCTCGGCCGCGGCGTCGCCGCGCTGCCGGGCCGCGTCCGCGAGGTGCACGAACGCGTCGCCCTCCCGCTCCGGGGCCTCCTCCGCGCGCACGATCTCCAGCGCCTGGCCGAAGAAGTTGGTCGCCGCGACGGGCCGTCCCGCGCGCAGGTACGCCTCGCCGAGGGTGGTGAGGGCGCGGGCCCGGTCGTGGTCGTCGGAGAGCGCGGCGAACTCGTCCGGCAGGGAGCCGAGCAGCCGGATGGCGCGGTCGAGGTCGCCCGTCTCCATCAGCGCGCGGCCGAGGTTGTGCCGGGCCAGCAGGACCGTGCGGCGGTCGCCGTCGCGCTCGGCCAGCCGCAGGCCCTCCTCCAGCGCCTCGGCGGCCTCCGCCCAGCGCTCCCGGTGCAGCAGCGCCAGGCCCTCCGCCTCCAGCTCCGCCTCCCCTGATGCCGTACCGGCGAGGTAGTGGTCCAGGACGCGGCGGAGCGCCGTGTCGCGCTCCTCCTCGGTGTCCTCGCGGGCGGCCCATTCCCGCGCGTAGTCGCGGACGGGCCCGGGCAGCCGGTGGCGGTCGCCGCCCGCGTCGGCGACGAGGCCGCGGTCGGCGAGCGTCCGGAGCAGGTCGCGGGCCTCCGCCTCCGGGACCCCGGCCAGCGCGGCGGCCGCGGCGACGCCGAAGTCGTCGCCGGGCTGGAGGCCCAGCAGCCGGAGCAGCCGGGCGGCGTCCGGAGGGAGCGCCCGGTAGGAGTCCTCGAATTTCGCGCGCACGTCGGGGTCCTTCCCCCGGCGCGGCGGGGGCCAACCGGGCGGCCGGGCCGGCACGGCGTCCGGCCGGCGGGCGACTCAGCGTCCTGCGGGCGACTCAGCGTCCTGCGGGCGGCTCGGCGGGCCCGGCACCGGCTGACTCGGCGGCCGTCTCCTCGAGCGGGGCGGGCCGCATCCCCGGCACGCCCGGCATCCCCGGCACGCCCAGGCCGCGGCTGTGCAGCCGGTAGGCGCGCACGTCCCACAGCGCCAGCACGGCCACCACGACCGTCGTGCAGATGTGCAGCGTCAGCCGGTCCATCGCGAACGAGATCGCCGCGAGCCCCGCGAGCGCGACCAGCGCGGTGAGGCGGGCCCGGGTGAAGTCTCCGAAGACGGCCCGCTTGAAGAGGGCGTGCCCGAACACGAACAGGGTCGGGCCGCCCGCCGCGACGGCGGCGAAACCGGTGGTCATGTGCCCGCCGGGATGCGCCATGACCATCTCGTCCGAGACCGCCCCGACGATGATGCCCGCGACCATCACGATGTGGATGAACGTGTAGGCGGACCGGCCCAGCCGTCCCGGATCGGCGGACTCGGCGATCCGCTCGGCCGCCTTCTCCGCCGTGTGGTCGAAGTAGATCCACCAGAGCGCGACGGCGCCGGCGAACGCCGACACGAACCCCGCCGCGACCCCGGCGCCCGGCGTGTGCCCGCCCAGCGTCGTGCCGGTGACCAGCACCGACTCGCCGAGGGCGATGATGACGAACAGCTGGCAGCGCTCGGCCATGTGGCCGCCGTCGATCGTCCAGTCGGCCGTGCTGGACCGGCCGAGCAGCGGCGTCGTGTACCCGTGCCATGGCGCCAGGTACTCCAGGGCGACGGCGAGCAGCCACAGCCCGGCGCGGACGTCCGCCGCGTCCACGAGGGCGCCGCCGATCCACAGCACGGCCGACACCGCCTGCCAGAACAGCACCCGCTGGAAGTTGCGGCCGAGCTCGTGGGCCCAGGTGGCGGCGACGACGAAGACGGTCCTGCCGACCTGGATGATCACGTAGGCGGCCGCGAACCACACCCCGCCGGAGCCGAACGCGCCGGGCAGCATCGCCGCCATGAACAGCCCGGCGACCATCACGCCGACCAGCACCAGCCGGACCGCCGGATGGTCCGGGTCGAACCAGTTGGTGGTCCAGCAGGTGTACATCCACGCCCACCAGACCGCGAGCAGGAGCAGAAGCGTCTCGGCGGCGCCGCGGGCGGTCAGGTGCTCCAGCAGCCGGTGCGACAGCTGGGTCACCGCGAAGACGAAGACCAGGTCGAAGAAGAGCTCGAAGAAGGTGACCCGCGCCGCGCCGTCGCCGCGGGGCCGCAGCAGGGCGTCCACCCTGGACGGACGCCCTGCGGGCATGCCGGACGGCGCGGCGTGCCCGGTGCGCGCGTCGCTCATGGGGGATGCCCTGCCGGCGCGCCGGCTAGGCGGTGCCGGCGGACTCGTCGCCCGCCGCGCGGTCGGCGGCCGCGGCGGCCTTGGCGGCCTGCGCCCGCTCCCATTCCTGCTGCTTGAGATCGGCCTCCCGGGGCGCCTGGATCTTCCTCATCTGCTTGTTCATCGAGCGGACGAGGAACACCAGCGCGATCAGCAGCGCCAGGAACACCCCGAAGCCGAGGAAGCCGGGGCTGACCGTGTCGTTGTTGAGCGGAATGGCGTGGGCGAGCGGAAGCACTACAGACACACCTTCTCCCGGATGCCGGCGAACAGGTCGCCCTCCGGCAACTCGGTGTCGACCAGGGACCTGGCCAAATGGTAGTCCTCGGTCGGCCATGCCTCGCGCTGGACGTCCAGCGGGACGCGGAACCAGAACCCGTTGGGGTCGATCTGGGTCGCGTGCGCCAGCAGCGCGCGGTCACGGGTCTCGAAGTGGTCGGCGCACGGGACCCGGGTCGTGACGTCCCACATCGCGCGCTTCTCCTTCTCCTCCTCGAAGCGCTCGATCCACTCGTGGTACGGCGACTCCAGGCCCGCCTTCTCCATCGCGGTGTGCAGCGCGAGGATGCGGTCCTTGCTGAAGGTCATGTGGTAGTAGAGCTTCAGCGGCTGCCACGGGTCGCCCGCGCCGGGGTAGCGCTCCGGGTCGCCGGCCGCCTCGAACGCCTCCACCGACACCTCGTGGCACTTCACGTGGTCGGGGTGCGGGTAGCCGCCCTTCTCGTCGTACGTCAGCATGACGTGCGGGCGGAACTCCCGGACGGCGCGCACCAGCGGCTCGCTGGCGGTCTCGAGCGGCTCCAGCGCGAAGCAGCCCTCGGGCAGCGGCGGCAGCGGGTCCCCCTCGGGGAAGCCGGAGTCGACGAAGCCGAGCCAGCGCTGCCGGACGCCGAGGATCTCGCGGGCCCGCGCCATCTCGGCCTCGCGCACCTTGCCGATGTCGGCCTTGACCTCCGGACGGTCCATCGCCGGGTTCAGGATGTCGCCGCGCTCACCGCCGGTGCAGGTGACGACCATGACCTCCACGCCCTCGGCGACGTACCGGGCCATCGTGGCCGCGCCCTTGCTGGACTCGTCGTCGGGGTGGGCGTGCACCGCCATCAGGCGCAGCGGTTCGGCGCCCCCGTCCGGCCCGGCGCACGTCGTATCGTCGATGACCTCGGACACCTGGGGATCTCCCTCTCAGCGAGCGGTTCTGACCGTGAAGGCGGACCCCGGTTCGGAGCACCCGCGCCTACAGACGAGAATTGTCCCTGACAACGTCCGCACCCCGCACGGAGATTCCCCGCGATGACGACGAGCGTGCCGGCGCCCGAGGCGCCCGCCGAGCCCAAGCGCGGCCGGCTCGGCCTGGTGATCATCGGGATCGTGTGCGCGGTCGCGGCGGGCGGCTTCGGGTTCATCGCCGCGCACGTGGGGCAGACTCCCGGCATCGACGCGCAGCTGATCACCTACGACGCGGGCCCGGCCTCCATCGAGGTGAACTTCTCCGTCGCCAAGCCGAAGGGGGACGTGGTGCACTGCACGCTGCAGGCCTTCGACGAGAACATGGCCGTGATCGCCAAGAGGGACGTCACGATCCCGGCCGGGACGTCGAAGGCGGGCATGTCGGAGACGCTGCCGACGCCGGGCAAGGCGACCAGCGCCCAGGTGCAGGGCTGCCGCAAGGCGTGACGCCGGGTCCGGGCGGCGAACGCCCGGATCGTCCGGTCGGCGGGTGAAACCCGATTGGCCGGTTGCACACGCCGAGTTCAGGGAACCTTTACCCGCACACACCGGATAGGCTAGAGGTTTCACCCGGCCGCACTTCATGTCGATGTGGCGCCCGCCCGGAAGGGCCGGCGAGGATCGCAACATGTGGATGAGGAGTACCCGTGACCGAGACCCGCGCTGACAACGTCACCTGGCTGACCCAGGAGGCGTACGACCGGCTCAAGGCTGAGCTGGACCACCTGTCGGGCCCGGGCCGCATCGAGATCGCTCAGAAGATCGAGGCGGCGCGGGAGGAAGGCGACCTGCGCGAGAACGGCGGCTACCACGCGGCCAAGGAGGAGCAGGGCAAGATCGAGGGCCGGATCCTCCAGCTCCAGGGCATCCTGGAGAACGCGCGCGTGGGCGAGGCGCCGCGCACCGAGGGCGTCGTCGGCCCCGGCATGACCGTCACGGTCACCTTCGAGGGCGACGACGAGGAGGTCACGTTCCTGCTGGCCTCCCGCGAGGAGGTCGGCGCGCCCATCGACGTCTACTCCCCGAAGTCGCCGCTCGGCGCGGCGATCAACGGCAAGAAGGTCGGCGACAAGGCCACCTACGCGCTGCCGAACGGCCGCAGCATGACCGTCGAGATCCTCGACGCGACCCCCTACGGCGGCTGACCCCCGCCGCGATCGCCGCTCCCCGAGCGGCGTCACCGGCCGGGAGTGCGCTTCACGGTCCGCCGTCCCGCTCAGCGGGGCGGCGGACCGTCGTTTTGCCCGGACCCGCCCGTCCGGCCCGACGCCTCCCGGACGAGGGGCAGCGTGCGGTAGGGGATCTGGGTGGCGAGGGAGATCACCGAGGACGCGCGCTCGACGCCCGCGACGTCCACGAGCACGTCGATGACGCGCTGCAGGTCGGTGTTGCTGCGCGCGACGATGCGGCAGAGCATGTCGCCGGGGCCGGTGATCGTGTGCGCCTCGATCACCTCCGGGACCTGGGCGAGGCGGCGCGCGACGGGGTCGTGGCCGCCGGCCTGCCGCAGCTGCAGCGTCACGAACGCGGTGACGCCGTAGCCGAGCGCCGCCGGGTCGATCTCGGGGCCGAACCCGGCGATGACGCCGTCGCGCGACAGCCGGTCCAGCCGGGCCTGGACGGTCCCGCGGGCGACACCGAGGCGGCGGGACGCCTCCAGCACGCCGACGCGGGGCTCGGCGGCGAACATCTCGATCAGCCGTCCGTCCAGCTCGTCGATGGGCACGGCGCCCTCCCCTGCTGTGGTCCTGGTCACGCTGTACAGAGCGACCGGTCGTTTCCGCTGATTACTGTACAGATTGTGCAGTGATTTCGGCGACTCTTGCGCACCTTGTAGGCGTACGCCGAGATTGGTGGGCATGGATGAGTTTCCGGTCAAGGGCATGGACGCCGTCGTGTTCGCCGTGGGCAACGCCAAGCAGGCGGCCCACTACTACTCGACCGCCTTCGGGATGCGCCGGGTCGCCTACCGCGGCCCGGAGAACGGCAGCCCGGACGAGGCGGTGCACGTGCTGGAGTCGGGCGGCGCCCGGTTCGTGTTCCGCGGCCCGGTGAAGGCGGGCACCGCGATCGGCCGGCACATCGCCGAGCACGGGGACGGGGTCGTCGACCTGGCGATCGAGGTGCCGGACGTCGAGCACGCCTACCGGCACGCGCTCGCCAAGGGCGCCACGGGCCTGGAGGAGCCGCACGTCCTGGAGGACGAGCACGGCAAGGTGACGATCGCGGCGATCGCCACCTACGGCGAGACGCGGCACTCGCTGGTCGACCGCTCCAACTACAGCGGCCCGTACCTGCCGGGCTTCGAGGCCGCCGCCCCGATCGTCGAGCCGCCGGAGAAGCGGTCCTCGGGGGGTGCGGGGGGTCGCTCCCCCGGGCGATACTTCCAGGCGATCGACCACTGCGTCGGCAACGTCGAGCGCATGGACGAGTGGGCCGAGTTCTACCACCGCGTCATGGGCTTCACCGACATGGCCGAGTTCGTCGGCGACGACATCGCGACCGAGTACTCGGCGCTGATGTCGAAGGTCGTCGCGGACGGCACCCGGAAGGTGAAGTTCCCGCTGAACGAGCCGGCGGAGAGCAGGCGCAAGTCGCAGATCGACGAGTACCTGGAGTTCTACGGCGGGCCGGGCGTGCAGCACATCGCGCTGGCCACCAACGACATCCTGGCGTCGGTGGACCGGATGCGCGCGGCCGGCGTGGAGTTCCTCGACAGCCCCGACTCCTACTACGAGGACGCGGAGCTGCGCGAGCGCATCGGCCAGGTGCGGGTGCCGATCGAGGAGCTGCAGAAGCGCCGCATCCTGGTCGACCGGGACGAGGACGGCTACCTGCTGCAGATCTTCACCAAGCCGGTGCAGGACCGTCCGACGGTGTTCTTCGAGCTGATCGAGCGGCACGGGTCGCTCGGCTTCGGCAAGGGCAACTTCAAGGCGCTGTTCGAGGCGATCGAGCGCGAGCAGGAGCGCCGCGGCAACCTGTGACACCGCCGCCGTGCGGCCCTGGCCGGCCCGGAACGAGGGTGTCCGGGGCCGGTCAGGAGCCCGGCGGGCGGACGAGGGCGCGGACCGGCACACTGTGGCGCTATGACCGAACCGCCGCAGAACGCCGAGCCGCCCGAGCCTTCCGGAGCGGCACCGCGCCCGGAGGCGCCCGAGCCGGGCTGGGCCTCCCCGGGCGCGCCGTCCGCGCAGGAGCGGCCGGACGTCCCCGCCCCGGCGGAACCGGCCGACGACCGGCCGCCGCCGTACCAGGGCATGTACGGCGCGCCTCCCGGGCGCCCGCAGCCGGCCTTCACGCCCCCGGCCGGGTACCCGGCGCCCGAATCCGGCCAGGCCGGATATGGCCAGGGGCCGGGCGCTCCGCAGGCGCCGTACGGGCCCGGTCAGCCGCCCTACGGCCAGGCTCCCCACCCGCAAGCCCCGTACGGGCCGGGCCCCGGCTACGGCCCGCCGTCCCTCGCGCCCGTCGACCCGAACGCGCCCGCGAGCCGCGGGCTGCGGTTCGCCGCGGGGCTCATCGACAGGTTCATCGTCGGCCTCTTCAACGTGCCGGTCGTGCTGTTCGCCATCCGCTGGGACCGGTTGCGGGAGGTCGCCGACACCGGGCAGAGCCTCGACAACCCGCTGGACGCCTACGACCTCCCGCGCCTGGCGGTCGGCTATGCCGTCGCGATGCTCCTGGGCGTCGCCTACTACACGGTCCAGCACGCCGTATGGGGAAAGACGATCGGGAAGCGCGCGGTCGGGATCCGCGTCGTGCGGGCGGACGACCGCACGGCCGCGGGCTGGGGGCAGATCATCGCGCGGCAGGGGTTCGTCTTCCTGACCGACGCCATCACCACGGCGCTGACCCTCCTGGTCCCGTTCGGGGGCCTGTTCGGGTTCGTCGCGCTGCTCGACAACGCGTGGATCCTGTGGGACCGCGACCGGCGGGCCGTCCACGACAAGGTGGCGGGGACGGTGGTGGTGCGAGCGCCGGCGTGGGCGCCGGACCCGTACGCCCGTACATGATCCCCGGCCCGGCGGCAACCCTTGATCATCACGGCGGTAACGTTCCGGTGTCCGCCGACGTCGGCGAGGTTTGGACGGACGCGGCGCGGCGAACCTCTCAGGCATGACGCAACCGCCCAATGACCCTCGGTCCGGGGACCAGCCGGAGGACCGGCCGCACGGGCAGCAACCGCAGGGGCAACCGGAACAGCCGGGCCCGTACACCGGTCCGCCGTACGGCGGCCAGCCCGGCTACGGCCAGCAGCAGCCGGGCTACGGCCAGCCCGGCTACGGCGAGCAGCAGCCCTACGGCGGGCAACCCGGATACGGGCAGCCGGGGTACGGGCAGGAGCAGCCCTACCCGGGTCAGGGCGACCCCTACGGCGGGCTCCCCCGCTACCAGGGCGGCCCGGGCGAGTACGCCGACCCGTCCGCCGGGCTGGCGAGCCGGTGGGCCCGCCTCGGCGCGGCCATCATCGACGGCATCATCGTCGGGATCGTCGTCGGGCTGATCTCGCTGCCGTTCGTGGACTGGGACCACGTGATCCACAACAACGGCACCATGTACGACGGCGCCCGGGTCGGCACCAACGCGGTCAGCGTCGTGCTGGGCTTCCTCTACTTCTGGCTGATGACGGCCAGGTGGGGCCAGACGCTCGGCAAGATGCTGCTGAAGATCCGGGTCGTCCGGCAGGACGACGGGCTGGCGGTCACGACCGGGCAGGCGGCGGGCCGGTCCGCCTTCTACACCGTCCTCGGCGGCATCTGCGGCTGCATCGGGCTCATCGACGTGCTGTGGATCCTGTGGGACCCGCGCAAGCAGGCGCTGCACGACAAGGTCGCGCGGACCGTCGTCATCAAGGCCGGCGCGCACCTCCCCGACCCGTACGTGCGCCGCTGACGGCTTTCGGAGTTGCCGGGCACGCCCCGGCACGGGCAGGCTGGGCGGCGTGCATATGGCCGGATACTCCCCCAGCCCCCGCCCTCGCCGCCGCGGCCGCGGCGCCGCCCCGCGCGGCGCCCTGCTCCGCGGCACCGTGCTCGGCGGCACCGTACTTCGCGGCACCGCGCTTCGGGGCACCGTGCTGCGCGGCGGCGCGTTCCGCGGGACCGCCGGGCTGGCCGCGCTCGCCGTCGCGGGCTCGCTGACCGCCGCCTGCGAGGTCTCCATCGGCGACCGCGGGTCGGGGTCCGGGCCGTCCTCGGCCGCCGCCGCGGGCCCGGCCGGGCCGACGACCGCCGGCGACCCGTACGTCCCGGGCGACGGGAACGGCGGCTACGACGTCCAGAACTACAGCCTGAAGCTGAACATCACGCCGGACGCGTCCACCGAGCTGAACGCGACGGCGACGATCACCGCGACGGCCAAGGAGACGCTCGGCCGCTTCAACCTGGACCTGACCGGCCTCACCATCTCCTCCATCACCGTGGACGGCAGGCCCGCGCGGCAGCAGCGGGCGGGCAGCGAGCTGGAGGTGACGCCGGCCAAGGAGCTGGCGAAGGGCGCGAAGTTCACCACCGTGGTGAAGTACGCGGGGACGCCGCGCACCATCTCCGACCCGATCCTCGGCACCTACGGGTGGGTCCGCACGTCCGACGGGGTCTTCATCGCCTGCGAGCCGAGCGGCGCGCACACCTGGTTCCCCGCCAACGACCATCCGAGCGACAAGGCCACGTTCGACTTCGAGGTCACGGTGCCGCAGGGGCTCACGGCGATCGCCAACGGCGAGCCCACGACGCCGGTGACCGGGTCGGACGGCGGCGGCACGCCCGGCCTCCCCGGTGCGCCCGGCGGCGGCTCGGGCGGCGGGGAGTCGCCCGGCGGCGGGTCGCCGAACGGCGGCCCGTCGGTCGTCCCGGCCGCCGACCGCCGCGCCACGACCACCACGACCTGGCACGTCAAGCAGCCGATGGCGACGTACCTGGCGACCGTGGACGTCGGCCGCTTCTCGGTCCGGACGAGCAAGACCTCCGGCGGCATCCCGGTCATCACCGCGGTGGACCCGAGCGTCCCCGGCGTGAACGTGGACGCGTTCGCCAAGCTGAACGCCGAGGTCATCGACCAGTGGTCGAAGCTGTTCGGCCCGTACCCGTTCGACTCCACCGGCGGCCTGATCGACAACGCGCAGGTCGACTTCGCGCTGGAGACCCAGACGCGCCCCGTGTACGGGGCGTTCGGCCTCCAGCCGACGGTCGTCGCGCACGAGCTGTCGCACCAGTGGTTCGGCGACAGCGTCAGCGTCGGCCGCTGGCAGGACATCTGGCTGAACGAGGGCTTCGCGACGTACGCGGAGTGGCTGTGGGGCGAGAAGTCCGGCGGGCCGAGCGTCCAGGACCAGTTCGACCAGCGGTACCGGGAGGGCTCGGCCGGCGAGCTGTGGGACGTGCCGCCGGGCAACCCGGGCCGCCGCCAGATGTTCGGCCGCTCGGTGTACGACCGGGGCGGCATGACGCTGGTCGCGCTGCGCGGCCGGATCGGCGAGCCGGCCTTCTACAGGCTGCTCCAGACGTGGACCAAGGAGCACAAGTACTCGACCGGGACGACGAAGGAGTTCATCGCGCTGGCGAACAAGGTGTCCGGCAAGAGCCTGGACGCCTTCTTCGACGCCTGGCTGTACCGCAAGGGCCGCCCCGCGAAGTGACAAGGGACGGCAACGGTCTCGGAAAGCGCGGCCGTTTCCCGCACCGGGCGGGCCGCCCGTACGGCACCATCCAGCAGTGAACGGACCTTCCGGACCGTCCGCCGTCCGCGCGGACGGCCCCCGGGTCGGCTCGCCGGAGCGGTGGGCGGCGGCGCCTTGTCCACAGCCCGTACCGCCGCCCCGTTCCGGTTCCGCAGCGAAATCCGTCCCGGATCAACGAATTCGAGATGGAAACGCGCTTGAACACCGCGGTGGCAACGGAAATCCTTGATCCACTTGTGTCGTCTCACCTGAGGACGAGATCGATGAGCAGAACCCCCAGAGCTCTTGCCGCCGTGGCGCTCGGCGCCGCGGCGGGCCTCATGGTGTCGGCGGCGGCCCCCGCCGACGCCGACGCCGTGCGGTTCACCCCGGGCGCGCCCGGGGCCGGCGACCCCTACTTCCCGGACATGGGCAACGGCGGCTTCGACGTCTCCCACTACGACATCGCCCTGCGCTACGACCCGAAGACCAAGGCGATCCAGGCCGTCACCACCGTCACCGCGCGCGCCACGCAGGACCTGTCCCGGTTCGACCTGGACTTCCAGGGCCCGCTGAAGATCTCGTCGCTGACCGTGGACGGCCGCCCGGCGTCCTACACCCGGTCCGGCGCCCAGGAACTGGTGATCACGCCGCGCAAGGGGCTGCGCGAGCACCGCCGGTTCCAGGTCCGCGCCGTCTACTCCGGCGTCCCGCAGACGATCAACGACCCGGCGCTGGGCGTGTCCGGGTGGGTCCCGACGGCCGACGGCGGGATCATGCTGAACCAGCCGATCGGCGCCGCCACCGTCTACCCGGTGAACGACCACCCGACCGACAAGGCGACGTACTCGTTCGCGCTCACCGCGCCGAAGGACCTCACCACGCTGGCCAACGGCGACCTGACCGGCACGCGCACCGCCGGGGGGCTCACCACCACCCGCTGGGAGATGCGCAGCCCGATGGCCAGCGAGCTGGCCATGGTCGCGTTCGGCAAGTACGACGTGGTCAACGGGCGCACGAAGGGCGGCGTCCCGAACCTGACCGCGACGGACCGCGCGATGGCGATCTCGGCGGCGGACGCGAAGAAGTTCAACCAGCAGACGGCCGAGGTCGTGGACTTCGAGTCCGGGCTGTACGGCCGCTACCCCTACAGCTCCACCGGCGGCATCACGGTGAAGGCCGGGGTCGGCTACGCGCTGGAGACCCAGGGCCGCCCAGTGTACGACCTGGGCCGCCACCCGGGCGCGATCCCGTCCGGCGACCTCCTCGCGCACGAGCTCGGCCACCAGTGGTTCGGTGACGCGGTGTCGCCGCGGCGCTGGGCCGACATCTGGCTGAACGAGGGCTTCGCCACGTACTCGGAGTGGCTGTACAACGCGGCGCACGGCGGCAAGACCGTCCAGCAGGCCTTCGACGCCGACTACGCGACCCCGGCGACCGACGACCTCTGGAAGGGCAAGGTCGCCGACCCGGGCCGCGACCACATCTTCGACGGCCTGGTGTACGACCGCGGCGCGATGGCGATCCACGTGCTGCGCCAGACCATCGGCGACAAGGCGTTCTTCAAGCTGCTGAAGGCGTGGCCGGCCCGCTACCGCTACGGCAACGCCTCGACGAAGGACTTCGTCGCGTTCGCCCAGCAGGTCGCGCACAAGGACCTCGGCGGCTGGGCCGCCAAGTGGCTCTACTCCGAGGGCAAGCCCGCCCTCTGACCGACGCTGCGGAGGGCGCGGCCCGCCCGCCCCCTCCGCAGCGAGCAGGTTCTCCTCCCCAGCCGCCGACGACCCCGGCCGTCGCGATCGCGAGCGAAGCCGGATTCGAGCGAAGCGAGAATCCGATCGCGCAGCGAGCCCCCAGGGCGAGTCGGAGCGATGCAGCGATCGCACGCATTGCCCGCCGAAGGGAGGGGCCCCCAGGGCCCGACCGCCAAGGGCAATGCGAATCAACTCAGCGTGAGGGTGTAGCCCTTGGCGCGGAGGCGGCCGATGACGTCCTCGGAGTGGTCGGCGCCGCGGGTCTCCAGGTGCATCAGCACCTCCGCCTCCTCGACGTGCAGCCGCGCCGCGACCCGCTCGTGCATCACGTCCAGCACGTTGACGCCCATCTCGGCCAGCTCGCTCAGCAGCGTGACGAGCGCGCCCGGGCGGTCCTTCAGGCGGCACCGGACGACCAGGTACCGGCCCGCGCCCGCCAGGCCGTGCCGCAGCACCTTCGACAGCAGCAGCGGGTCGATGTTGCCGCCCGACAGCAGCACGACGACCGGCGGCTTCACCGCGTACGAGTGCTCCAGCAGCGCCGCGACCCCGGCCGCGCCCGCGGGCTCGACGACCTGCTTGGCGCGTTCGAGGCAGAGCAGCAGCGCCTGCGAGATCGACTCCTCGGTCACCGTGACGACGGCGTCGACGAGCTCGCTGACCAGCCCGTAGGTGATGTCGCCCGGCCGCCCGACGGCGATACCGTCCGCCATGGTCGGCTGCAGCTCGACGCGGACGGGCAGGCCCGCCGCGAGCGACGGCGGGAACGCGGCGGCGCGCTTGGCCTGCGCCCCGATCACCTTGACGCCGGAGTCGCGGCCGAGCTCCTTCGCTGCGCCCTTCACCGCCGCCGCGACGCCGGACATCAGCCCGCCTCCGCCGACCGCGCCGACGACGGTCGCGACGTCCGGGCACTGCTCGAGGATCTCCAGCCCGATCGTCGCCTGCCCGGCGACCACGTCCAGGTGGTCGAACGGGTGGATGAAGACCGCGCCGGTCTCCTCGGCGTACTTCTCCGCCGCGACGAGGCAGTCGTCGACGGTCGGGCCGGGGAACCGCACCTGCGCGCCGTACCCCTTGGTCGCCGCGATCTTCGGCAGCGGCGCGCCGACCGGCATGAACACCGTCGACCGGCAGCCCAGCATGGACGCGGCGAGCGCGACGCCCTGCGCGTGGTTCCCGGCGCTGGCGGCGACGACCCCGCGGGCCCGCTCGTCCTCGGTCAGCCGGGCGATCCGCACGTACGCGCCGCGGATCTTGAAGGAGCCGGTGCGCTGCAGGTTCTCGCACTTCAGCAGCACCGGACCGCCGATGAGCTCCGACAGCACCCGGGAGGAGATCAGCGGGGTGGGCACCGCCACGTCGCGGAGGAGGTCCCGCGCGGCGCGTACTTCGTCGATGAAGACGGCACTCATCCCCCGATCCTCCCACGGGCCGCACGGGGCGCCGGTCAGTCGGCCGCGTTCCAGTAGCGGTCCTGCGCGAAGATCAGCGCGGCGGCGCCGATCAGCCCGGCGGTCTGCCCGAGCGCCGCCGGGACGATCTGCGTCTTGCGCGCGAACTCCATCCGGGCGTGCGCCCGGAACGCCTCCTCCACCGGGTCGAACAGCAGAGCGCCCGCCTGCGACACACCGCCGCCGATCGCGACGACGTCCAGGTCGCACAGGTGGGTCGCCGACGCGAGCGCGACGCCGATGGCGTGGCCCGCGCGGCGCATCGCGGCGACCGCGACCGGATGGCCGCGGCGCGCGTCGGACGCCAGCTCGACGCCCGTGACGTCCTGCCCGCCGGGCCGCCAGCCCTCGCCGCGCGCCCACGCGACCAGCCCGGGGCCGCGGGCGATCGCCTCCAGGCAGCCGTGGCCGCCGCACTCGCACGGCGGGCCGGACGGCTCGACGACCACGTGCCCGATATGCCCGGCGTTGCCGCTCGCGCCGTCCACGAGCCGCCCGCCGAGGATCAGGCCGCCGCCGACGCCGGTGGACACCACCATCCCGAGCAGGTTGCTGCGGCCGCGCCCCGCGCCGCGCCAGTGCTCGCCGATCGCGACGCAGACGGCGTCGTTGTGGACGCGGACGGGCAGCCCCGGATACCGGCCGCGGAGCCGCGCGCGCAGCGGGAACCCCCGCCAGGCGGGGATGTTCAGCGGCGACACCTCGGCGGCCGGCCACGTCATCGGGCCGCCGCAGCCGCAGCCGACGCCCGCGAGCACCGGGGAGCCCGCGTCGGCGTGCACCTTGTCGAGCAGGCCCTGGAGCGTCCGCCACAGGCCCTCGGCGTCCAGCCCCTCCCCGTTGGGGGTGGCGACACGGTCGTAGGCGACGACGCGCCCGCCCTGCTCGACGACCGCCGCGGCCAGCTTCGTCCCGCCGATGTCCACCGCCAGGACCGGTGCGGCCGGACCCGAACCCGAGGCCGGATCCGCAGCCGCCATCACCGGTCCCCCGCCCGGCCGAACGCCAGGATCGACGCGGTGAACCCGTGCACGTGGTTGCGCCCGGCGACCGGGCCGATCTCGCCGGCGGCGAAGAACCCGCCGACCCCGGCCGGCCCGAACGCCCGGTCGAGCACCTTGGCGTCGTGGTCGGAGTCGGGGAACATCGCCTGCCCCCGGCCGTTGCAGGAGATCAGCAGCGCGCCCTCGACCGGCGCGAGGTCGAACCGCTCCAGCAGCGCGGTCAGCTCCTCCTCCGCCGCGCCCGCGTCGCGGACCTGGAACCGGACGGTCCGCCCCACGTCCACCACGTCGCCGATCGCGATCGCGCCGCTGTCGGTGTCGGCGCCGACCACCCCGCGGACGAGGAAGTCGCCGCGCTCGTGCTCGTCGGCGTACTCGTCCATCGCGACGCCGATCAGCAGGCCGCGGCCGGCCAGCTCCTGCTCGTCCTCGGGCAGCTCCAGGACGATCTGCTCCAGCTTCTCCAGCGCCGGCACGCCCGCCAGCTCGTACAGCACGTTCTCGTCGGCCTTCGTCACCACCATGTCCGGGCCGATCGGCCGGGCGCCCTGGCTGACGACGGTCGCGGCGGTGACGGCGCCGCCGATGACCACGCCGACCGCGCCGTCCTCGTACACGTCGCCGTCCACGAACAGCCGCGCCTCGCCGTGCTCGCCCGCCTCCGCGAGGCCGCCGACGAGCGCGAGGCCGGGCAGCGCGTCGTCGGACCGCTCGACGAACGCGTCCACCGGGAAGCTGTAGGGGTCGGCCAGCAGCAGCCCCACCACGTCGTCGTCCTGCCCCTCCGGCATGCCGACCACGATCAGCTTGTCCTCCGCCTTCAGCGTCTCCAGCCGGAACGCCTCCAGCCGCGCGCCGGGCAGCACCGCCGCCCACGCGCTGACCGCGCCCGCGTCCTCCACGCCCCGGCCCCCGCCGATCACTCCGGACGCGCTGCAGCCGATCACCAGCGCGGGCGACGCGGACAGCGCCGCGCGCCGCGCCGCGGCCGCGATCTCCTCCGGGTCGTCCCCGGAGATGAAGACGCAGACCAGGTCGGGCGCCGCGGACAGCGGCGCGAGCGCCTGCTCGACCGCGGACACGGCGGCACTGGACAGATCGGGGCCGAGGGCCAGGCCGTCACCGAATCGCGCCATCGGCGCCGCCTCCCTCACTCCGTTCACCGGGTCGCATCACATCTCCCAGTCTCCCCCGCCGGACGCATCTGACCCAACATCCCGGTCCCGCCAAGGCCGCGGCGCGCCCGGACGCGGGGGACGAGGAATCCGCGGCGCACAGGTGCGATCGCGCGCGTCGGCGACGTAGTGTCGATCGCGTGCGTTCATCCACACCACGCGAGACCACACTGGGCGAGCTGCGCACCAGCGGCCACGTCCAGCGAACGGTGAAGGCCGAGATCCGCCACAACCTGCTCGCCCGGCTGAGATCCGGCGAGCCGCGCTTCCCCGGCATCCTCGGCTTCGACGACACCGTCCTCCCCCATCTCGAGCGCGCCCTGCTCGCCGGCCACGACCTCGTGCTGCTCGGCGAGCGCGGGCAGGGCAAGACGCGGCTGATCCGCACCCTGGGCGGGCTGCTGGACGAGTGGACCCCGGTGGTGGCCGGCTGCGAGATCAACGACCATCCCTACGACCCGGTGTGCGTGCGCTGCCGCCGGCTCGCCGCCGAGCTCGGCGACGAGCTGCCGGTCGAGTGGCGGCACCGCGACGACCGCTACGGCGAGAAGCTCGCCACCCCCGACACCAGCGTCGGCGACCTCATCGGCGACGTCGACCCCATCAAGGTGGCCGAGGGCCGCACCCTCGGCGACCCGGAGACCGTGCACTTCGGCCTCGTCCCGCGCACCAACCGCGGGATCTTCTCCATCAACGAGCTGCCCGACCTGGCCGAGCGGATCCAGGTGGCGCTGCTGAACGTGCTGGAGGAGCGGGACGTGCAGATCCGCGGCTACGCGCTGCGGCTGCCGCTGGACGTGCTGCTCGTCGCGTCCGCCAACCCGGAGGACTACACCAACCGCGGCCGGATCATCACCCCGCTGAAGGACCGCTTCGGCGCGGAGATCCGCACCCACTACCCCCTCGAGCTGGACGCCGAGCTGGCGCTGATCCGGCAGGAGTCCGACTTCGCGGACCTGGCGGGGCTGCCCGCCGAGGTGCCCGACCACCTGATCGAGGTCATCGCCCGGTTCACCCGGCTCGTCCGGGAGTCGACGGCGGTGGACGCGCGGTCGGGCGTGTCGGCGCGGTTCGCGCTGGCGGGCGCGGAGACCGTCGCGGCGGGCGCGGTGCGGCGCGCGGCGCTGGCCGGCGAGGAGCGCGCCGTCGCGCGCGTGTGCGACCTGCCGGCGGTGGTGCCGTCGCTGATGGGCAAGGTGGAGTTCGAGGTCAGCGAGGAGGGCCGCGAGCAGGAGGTGCTCGAGCACCTGCTGCGCCGCGCGATCGCCGAGACCTACCGGCGGACGCTCGGCCCCGCCGACCTGTCCGGGCTGCTGGACAAGTTCGACTCCGGCGACACCGTCGAGTCGGGCGAGCTGGTGTCCTCCACCGAGCTGCTGCGCAGGATCGGGCAGGTGCCCGGCCTCGCCAAGATCATGGAACGGCTCGGCATGTCGGGGGACTCCCCCGAGCAGGCCGCGGCCGCGCTGGAGTTCGCCCTGGAAGGGCTGTTCCTGACCCGGCGGCTGTCCAAGGACGTTCAGGGCGGCCGGGCCGACGGGACGGCGACGTACCGGACCTGATCGCGGGTCCTGGAGGCGCCATGTCCGAGGAGGTTCGATGAGCCGGTACAGGTACGGCGCGTACGAGGACGGGCCCGACCCGCTGGCGCCGCCCTACGACGTCCGCGACGCGCTGGACGCGATGGGCGACTCGGTGCTGGACGGCACCCGTCCCGACGACGCGCTGCGGGAGCTGCTGCGCCGCGGGCTGCCGAACGCGCAGGGCCGCCGCGGCCTCGACGACCTGCTCCGCGAGGTGCGGGAGCGGCGGCGCGCGCTGCGCGAGCGGGGCCGTCTCGACGGCACGCTGGAGGAGGCGCGGGCGCTGCTCGACACCGCGATCGGGCAGGAGCGGGCCGAGCTGTTCCCCGACCCGTCCGACGACGCGCGGCTGCGGGAGGCGGAGCTGGACACGCTGCCGTCCGACACGTCGCAGGCGATCCGGCGGCTGTCGGACTACCAGTGGCGGTCCGACGCGGCGCGGCAAACGTTCGAGCAGCTGAAGGACCTGCTGCGGCGGGAGGTGCTGGACGCGCAGTTCCAGGGCATGAAGCAGGCCCTGGAGAACCAGGACCCGGCGGCGATGCAGCGCGTCAAGGACATGATGGCGTCGCTGAACGGGATGCTGGAGAAGGACGCGCGGGGCGAGCACACCCAGGCCGACTTCGACCGGTTCATGGACGAGTACGGGGACATGTTCCCCGAGCGTCCGGAGAACCTGGAGGAGCTGGTCGACCAGCTCGCCCGCCGCGCCGCCGCGATGGACCGGCTGCTCGCCTCGCTCAGCCCGGAGCAGCGCGCCGAGCTGGCGGGGCTGATGGAGCAGGCCATGCAGGACGCGGGCCTCGCGATGGAGATGACCCGGCTCGGTGACGCGCTGCGCGCGCGCAGGCCCGACCTCGGCTGGGGCCAGCCGGAGCAGATGGACGGCGAGAACCCGCTCGGGATGGGCGACGCGACGACCGCGCTGGCGGAGCTCGCGGACCTGTCGGAGCTGGAGGCGGCGCTCGGCCAGGACTACCCCGGCGCGCGGCTCGACGACATCGACGAGGACGCCGTCCGGCGGGCGCTCGGCCGGCAGGCCGTCGACGACCTCGACGCGCTGCGCCGCCTGGAGAAGGAGCTGGAGAAGCAGGGCTACCTGCGGCGCAACCGCGGGAAGCTGGAGCTGACGCCGAAGGCGGTGCGGCGGCTCGGCGAGACGGCGCTGCGCCGGGTGTTCTCGCAGCTGACGTCGGGCCGGCAGGGCGACCACGACCAGCGCGACGCCGGCCAGGCGGGCGAGCTGACCGGGTCCAGCCGGGAGTGGCGGTTCGGAGACGAGCAGCCCCTCGACGTCGTCCGGACGGTGAGCAACGCGATCCGCCGCAGCGCGATGGAGGGCCCGGTGCCCGACGTGGCGGCCGGACTCGTCGCGGCCCCGGCGGCGTCCCTGGAGTCCCTCGCCGCGGCCGAGGTGCTGGAGCCGGTGGGCGCCGACGCGGTGGACCGGCGCGGTCCGGCGCGTCCGGCGCGGGTGCGGCTCGGCGTCGACGACTTCGAGGTGCACGAGACCGAGCGGCGCACGGGCGCGGCGGTCTGCCTGCTGGTGGACCTGTCGTACTCGATGGTGCTGCGCGGGACGTGGGCGGCGGCCAAGCAGACGACGCTCGCCCTGCACACCCTCGTCACCAGCAAGTTCCCGCAGGACGCGATCCAGATCATCGGGTTCTCCAACTACGCGCGGACGCTGCACCCCGAGGAGATGGCCGGGCTCGACTGGGACATGGTGCAGGGCACGAACCTGCACCACGCGCTGATGATCGCGGGCCGGCACCTGGACCGGCATCCCGACTTCGAGCCGATCGTCCTCGTCGTCACCGACGGGGAGCCGACCGCGCACCTGCGCCCGGACGGCCGCTCGCTGTTCGACTACCCGCCGTCCACGGACACGCTGGTGCTCACCCTGGCCGAGGTCGACAAGATGACCCGGCGCGGCGCCACCATGAACTTCTTCATGCTGGCCGACGACCGGCGGCTGGTGTCGTTCGTGGAGGAGGTCGCGCGCCGCAACGGCGGCCGGGTGTTCGCGCCGGACGCCGACCGGCTCGGCGAGTACGTCGTCAGCGACTACCTGAGGGTCCGCAGGGGCCGCCGCTAGGGCGCGGTCGGCGCTAGGGTCGGCACATGTCGACCTCCGACCGCATCCTGCTCATCCTGCACATCGGGTTCGCGATCTTCACGCTGGGCCCGCTGACCGCCGCGACGATGTCCACGCCGCGCTACATCCGCAACCGGAACGCCACCGTGGTGCGGTACCTGAACCGCACCACCCAGATCTACGGCGTCGGCACGCTGCTGATCTTCCTGTTCGGGCTGTGGCTGGCCGAGGGCCACTTCGCGCAGGCGTGGCTGTCGGTGTCGATGACGCTGTTCATCGTCGCGCTGGTGCTGCTGCTGATCGTGGAGCGGGACCAGCGGAAGGCCGCGAAGCTGCTGGACGAGGCGGGCCCGGCGGCCGCCTCGGCTCCGGCCGCCGCGGCGGCCGCGCCCCAGGCCGAGGCGGAGGCCGCCGCCGAGGCCGAGGACGGCGCCGCGAAGACCACCGGGGAGACGCCGGTGGCGGCGAAGCCCGCGGCCGGCGAGGTCGCCCAGGTGGAGCGCGGCCGGATCGCCGCCATCTCCGGCGTCATCGCGCTGATCTGGCTGGTGATCCTCGTCCTGATGGTCTGGAACGCCTGACGTCCCGCCGGGGCGCGCCCCTTCGGGGTCAGGGGCGCGCCTGCGTGTGCGCCTTGATCCAGCGCAGGATCTCCGGCGTGATGCCGTCCACGTTCAGCATGTCCGAGGCGTGCATGACGCCGTCGACCGTCTGCACCTTCACCTGCACGCCCGCGGCGCGCAGCGCGCTCGCCAGGCCCTGGCTCTGCGTCACCGGCACGAAGTCGCCGGTGGCGTGCAGCAGCAGCATCGGCGCGTCGCCGGCGGAGGCGTGCGTGGTGCTGTCGGCGTCCTCGACGCGCTTCCAGCAGTCCGCGGCCTCCAGGGTGGCCTCCGGCGAGCCGGGCGCGCAGTGGACGAGGTCCACGACGGCCTGGCGCAGCTTGCGCTGGCGGGACGAGGCCTCGGTCGCCGCGCCGTCCTTGTAGGCCAGGAACGGGTTGTTCGGCGGCGACAGCGCCACGACGCCGCGGACGAGGTCCGTGCCGGTCCCGTGGGTGCCGATCTGCGTCGCGAGCTGCCCGCCGGACGACGAGCCGAGCACCACGATGCGGTCGGGGTCGAGGTTCCAGGTGCGGGCGTGCTTCTTCATGAACCGGAGGGCGCCGAGGGCGTCGTCGCGCTGCGCGGGCCACTGCGCCTTCGGCGCGAGCCGGTAGTTCGCCGACAGGACGACGTAGCCGGCGTCGCTCAGCCTCCGCGCGAAGTACTTCCAGCTGTCCTTGCTGCCGCCCATCCAGTAGCCGCCGTGGATGATCAGCACGCCGGGCCGGGTAGCGCTCCGGGCGCCGCCCGCGGCGTTGCGCCTGGCGTCGCCGCGGGTCTTGGCCCGCTGCGCCGGGGTCGGCTGCCAGTAGGCGTCGACGCGCTGGCTCGCGGACGGCCCGTAGTTGTACGTCGCGGACCGCGGGAGCTTGGGGGTGACCATGACGGCCTTGGCGCGGACGACGCCGTCGGTGCCGCCGCCGGCGGCCTCCGGCTCCCCGTCCGGGGACTGCGTCGACGGCGTCCCGGACGGCGACTCGCTTCCCGGCGCGCCGCTTCCGGGAGCACCGGTGGGCGCGTCGGACCCCGGAGCGCCCGTGGGGACGTCCGACGGGGCCGACACCGAAGGCGTCGGGCTCGGCCCGGGAGTGGTGGCCTGGGCGGCCATCGGTACGGCTACGGCGGAGACACACGTCGCGGCGAACGCCGCCCCACTGACCAGTACTTTGCGCACCCCGGGCCCCTTCGTGAACGAACCTGGCGGGCTGAGTATAGATGTTTGATCACGTTACTTGCGGGAAGCATGCCGGGTTCACCACTTTCCGCCCCACTGCCGCCGACCCCAGCGCAGGTCACGGGCAGGCACGCGGAGCGAGCGCAGCGACCCGGCGGTCTGAGCCTCAGCCACAGACCACGGGCAGGCACGCGGAGCGAGCGCCAGCGAGCGCAGCGGGCATGCCCGGCGACGGGCGGGGGGGTTAGAACAGGGGCGCGC